>JBBQMA010000211.1:0-5503 GCA_038328415.1 Chitinophagales bacterium
AGGGAAAAACACATTTCCCGTATCCAGCAAATTGGTTAATTCCGGATCGCTGTACCAGCGGATGCCAATGCCCGTAACTTCAAGTCGGGCTGTATCGCTCAAACAAAATACCGTATCTGAAATCAAGGTAAGCCGGTGAAGCTCCACAGTGCCTGGATAACAACCTGGCGCCTGCCAGGGTCCTTCCAGAATTTGATTGACTCCGTCGTATACCAGATCCCCCTGTTTAATGCACCATGCTGCACTAGGATGAGGGTTTTGCATGAGTATGGCCAATTCCTGATAGGAGAAAATACTCCCATCAAATTGGCCGTCAAGAGACATTATTCCATAATAGGATGGATCCGTGGCCCAAAGTATCTCTGACGTACCGGTAACATTCGTCCCATTTTGAGAAAGATTCATGGAATACGGATGATACACTGTGTTTCCTGGAAACTCCTGATAAAGCACACCCTGCCAATATCCGGAGATGTCCTGTGCTTGCACTAACGTCCGGGACTGGCCCAGCAGCATAGAAAGAAAGAAAAGAATGACCAGTCGTACCATAAACAAATTGGAACTCATGTAACTCCTAACCAAGCAAATATAGTGTTTTCTATAATGACTATAGTGTCTAAACTAGTTATTATTTCCTTCCTACTTATTGGATGGTCGGTTATGAGTTTATTCGATACTGCCCGACCCTCCTTCCCCCTATTGGGGGTTAGGTCCTTTGATACTGACATTAAGCTACAGGCTGAATCGTCCGTGGGGCTAAGGGGCGGCTTAAATTTCATCCTGAGTTGCTTAGACATTTCCTTAGCGCCATATCGGTTCAAAACGTACAACGCCTTTGTCCTTTGTCCTTGGTCGTCCTTCCTCGGTCTTCCGTCATGACGCTGCGGTCATGATTTACAATCTTCGATGATTTTCACTATTTCAAACCTTGCATCTCCCAAACTTTCGAACACAAGAAATCACCCTATCTTGCATCCTTGCCAATAGGAACACCAGATATGGCTTCGAAAAAGCATCCCAATAAAAAAGAAACTGTAAAACATGCCCCTGCTGCGAGTGGACCTTCATCTCCTTTGCTCAAGTGGCTGCCCTGGATACCGGGTATCATCGGATTAATGCTCTATGTCAATACGTTCACTCATGACTACGCGTTGGATGATGCCATTGTGATTACGGAGAATATGTTCACCGAAAAAGGAATCAGCGGTATTCCAGGCTTACTGAAGTATGACACTTTTTTCGGGTTTTTCAAGGTAGAAGGGAAGGCTCAGCTTGTTGCAGGAGGGCGCTATCGGCCGCTTACGCCCGTGATGTTTGCGATGGAACGCAGCTTGTTTGGCGAGAGTCCGTTTGCCGGGCATGCGATTAATGGATTGCTGTATGGACTCTTGTGTACCCTGATTTTTTTCACCTTGCGCAGGCTTTTAGCGGTGCGGATGGGCAGGGAGACGGCAGCTTGGATTGCCTTCTTTGCAGCCTTGCTTTTTGCAGCGCACCCGCTGCATACAGAAGCGGTAGCCAATATAAAAGGACGCGACGAAATCGTCACCCTCCTGGGCTGTCTCGCGGCCTGGTGGGCCGTGTTGCGGCATGTTGACCGACGCAGTGGATGGGAGTTGCCTCTGGCAGCAGTGGCCCTGTTTCTGGCACTGCTCGCGAAGGAACATGCAATCACTTTTTTAGCGATTATTCCGGTTTCGCTTTGGTTTTTTCGCCCCGGATACCAGCCTTCCGGCTTATGGAAGTTATGGCCCCTGGCATTGGCGGCCATCGTTTTTCTCTTCATCCGGGGATCGGTCATTGGCTGGCAGATGGGCAACAGCCCTATGGAAATGCTTAACAACCCATTCATCAAATTACAGGGCAATAATTATGTTCCCTTTGCCATAGGAGAACGCTGGGGCACTATATTATTTACGCTGCTTCTTTATTTGAAATTATTGATTTGGCCTATTCCGCTGACACATGATTATTACCCAAGGCACATTGCGATTTACGATCTGAGTGAGCCCTTGGTTTGGTTAAGTCTTTTACTCCATATTGGTCTTGTCATTTTGATTTTCAGGGGATGGAAAGCTCGCTCGCTTCCCGCCTTTGCGGCATTCTACTACCTGGCCACCCTTTCGATCATGTCCAATATCCTTTTCCCTGTAGGGACGAACATGTCGGAACGTTTCCTGTTTATGCCCTCCCTGGCGTTCGTGTTGGTATTGGCATGGGTGGTGGAGAAAGTCATCGATGCCCGTAATCGGGCGGGAGCTCGCTACCTGCTGATTGGACTCATTGCAGCCTGGGGATTCCTGACGGTGCAGCGCAACCCTGTCTGGAAGGATAATTATACCCTGTTTCTGACGGACGTGGAAACGTCTGTGAATAGCGCCAAGTTACAAAATGCCTCCGGGGGTGAGTTGATTGCGCAGGCTATAAAGCCAGAAAATGAAGCGCGCAAGATAAAAATGTTAAACGATGCAGTGGGCCATCTTGAAAAGGCAATTGCCATTCACCCTGCATATAAAAACGCCTGTTTGCTGTTGGGGAATGCGTATAATTACCTGCAGGATTATGATAAATCCATATCCTGGTACCAGCGAGCAATGGCTCTGGATGCCAATTATAGTGAAGCCATTAACAATTTGCATATAACCTATCGGGATGCAGGACGTTATTACGGTGAAAAGCAGGGTGACCTTAAGCGTTCGATGACCTATCTGGAACTAGCCGAGAAAATGAAACCGCAGGATTTTGAAACATTGCGGTTGCTTGGAATAGCTAATGGCATTAGTGGTGTGCACGCTGAAGCGATCCGGTATTTCAAGTTGGCACTGGATCAGGCACCGGATAATGCTGAACTAATGGTATACCTTGGAAATGCATATATGCATTCGGGTAATCCGGGAGAAGCTAATGCCTGGCATGATCAGGCCAGGAAGACAGATCCGGAAGTATTTGCCCGAATGGGGATGGATAAAAATTGAAGAAAAACGGAGGTATGTTGTGGAGGCCAAGGGTACTACGATGGATTGGTATTGTGATCATCACAGGATTTGTTCCAGTGATGGCCGTGGCAGAACATACATTTCCTGGAGCAGTGCAGGATACCAGTCTGGCAGAGGAACAGCAATGGGTAGATAGTGTCTATGCCTGCATGTCGCTCGATGAGCGCATAGGGCAGGTATTTATGATTCGCGCCCATTCGAACAAAGGTCCGGCTTATGAAATGGAAGTGGCAAATCTGATCAGTGCATACGCCGTAGGAGGCTTATGTTTTTTTCAGGGCACGCCGCGCCGTCAGGCTGAATTGACCAATTATTATCAATCTATCAGTACTTATCCGCTCATGGTGTCCATGGATGCCGAGTGGGGTCTGAGTATGCGCCTAAAGGGTCCGGAGGTGATCAATTTTCCACGGCAACTCACCCTGGGAGCGCTGAAGGATAATTCCCTTATCTATCAAATGGGTAGGGAAGTAGCCCGACAATTAAGGCGGATCGGGACCCATATTAATTTTGCTCCGGTGGTGGATATCAATAATAATCCACTCAATCCGGTCATAAATTCCCGGTCCTTTGGAGAAAATCGCGATCAGGTGACCGAAAAAAGCATAGCCTATATGCATGGCCTGCAAGATGGAAATGTGATGGCATGTGCAAAGCATTTTCCGGGGCACGGTGATACGGATACGGACTCCCATTTGGATCTTCCAGTGCTGAGCCATTCACGCGGTCGGCTGGACAGCATAGAAATGTATCCGTTTCAACAACTGTTCAAGAACGGCTTACAAAGTTTAATGGTTGGCCATCTGAATATTCCGGCACTGGATACGACGGCCAACGTGCCCAGCACCTTGTCGGTAAAGACGGTAACGAATTTGCTCCGCAATGAAATGGGGTTTGAGGGCCTTATTTTTACCGATGCCATGGAAATGAAAGGCGTGACCAAATTTTACGCTCCGGGTGATGCAGAATTACAAGCGCTGCTCGCAGGCAATGATATAATTCTCCTTCCGAATGATCTGCCGCTGGCCTTTAAGAAAATCCGTTATGCGGTGTTGGATAGCCTTTATGCAGAAAACTCGCTCGAGCGGACGGTGAAGCGCATTTTAACCGCAAAATATAGACTGGGACTCCTGGCATTAGAACCGGTAAAGCTCGAAGGGCTTGAGGCTGATTTAAAGCGTCCGTCTGCCACCCAATTGTATGCCCAACTCGTCGAGCAATCCATTACCCTCGTCAAAAATGAACAGAATCTGATTCCCTTCAAGGAGCCGGAGCAATTAACAATTTCCTGTTTGAACATCGGTGATAGTCTCATGAATGCGTTTCAGCAGTCGATGAGTCAATATGGGGAAATGGCTTTTTTTCAGTCGTCGAAGTATTTTACGGCCTTGACAAAACAAATTTGGATCAGCCAGTTGCAACAATCTGATGTCGTCGTTGTCGGTCTCTTCGGGCTTTCGCCACTGGCTCGAAACCAATACGGGATTACCCTTTCAACCCGCAATTTTCTGGCTGAGCTTGCCAACTATACCAAAGTGATCATCGTGCATTTTGGCAATCCCTATGCTTTACGTTTTTTTGACGATTATAAATGGGTACTCCAGGCGTATCAGGAAGATGAGGTGACCCAGCGACGCGCGGCTGAGGGATTGATGGGTCATTTTGTGTTGCAGGGGCATTTGCCGGTCACAGCGTCCAATGATGCCCTTGCCGGTGCGGGTCAATTGGGCGATAACCTTTTTCGATTGGGCTATAGTACCCCGGAGCATGCAGGCATGTCTTCCGATACTCTGGCAAAAATTGACAAGATCATCGATGACATATTGGCAGACCAGGCAGCACCTGGCGGCCAGATTGTTGTGGTGAAAAATCGAATGGTCATTTATCAAAAGGCATTTGGCCATCTGACGTATGCCAAGGGAAGCGCTGCTGTTACCTCATCAACGATTTATGATGTCGCATCCGTAACCAAGGCTGCTGCAACTACGCTGGCTTTAATGAAACTTTTTGAAGATGGTAAAATCGATCTTTCCAATCAATTGGGCGTTTATTTGCCGGCCGCACGCTATTCGAATAAATCGCATTTAATCCTGAAGGAAATCCTAGCGCACCGGTCAGGTCTCAAACCCTGGATCCCTTTTTATGAATCGACGCTAAAGGAAGGAAAACCAAGTACCAGATTTTATCGTACGAGGCAATCGCCAGGCTTTCAGATTCAGGTAGCTGACAATTTATGGTTGCGAGATAATCAGGCAACTCGAATGCTCGATGGCATTTATGATAGCAAGTTGGACACACCTGACAAGTATGTGTATAGTGATCTTGGTTTCATTTTACTTAAGGAAATGATTGAGTCAATAACAGACCGACCTATGGAGGTTTATTTGCAGGAGAATTTTTACACAGGGCTCGGGTTGCGCACATTGGGATTTAATCCTTTGGGCAAATATTTAAAAGAGCGGATCGCCCCAACCGAAGTGGATGACTATTTCCGAATGCAAGAGGTG
>JBBQMA010000212.1:0-5502 GCA_038328415.1 Chitinophagales bacterium
ATTCCTGATGGGCGGTTTTGTTTTGATTTACCTGACCTTCCAGTTTAAAATGAATATACCCGCTTTGCCAGGTCCAGTACATTCCCCAGGTGGGATCTAATGCGCCACCCTTTACTCCTTCGACATTTGTTGTACTATCAATGCCCAGATTAAACTTTATTTGGTCATAAATCAGCCCTTGCGGAATTGAAAGTGTCATTTCAAGCGACTTCATATCAGCGGCATCCAGAAGGTGATAACTGTTGGGCTCCTGATATACTATGGTATGATCATTGGCTAGGCTGATTCCGGAAATATAAAAACGAAGTGTTTCAATCAAAATACTATCGCACAGGGTATAGGGAAGCATGTTGGTTCCCGATGTCCACAATCGTTCTTCGGCAATGGGTTGAAAATATATTTTCAATTTATTTGCCGGCTGAGCACTCAAATCAGCGGCTAAAAAAACGAACGGAAATAGGATGAGGATATATATGTCCTTCATTACTTTTTGTGTGGTGTTGGCCTTTGGGAAAAAAGATTTGCCAGGGTGAGCGTAAGACTGTCAAACGCTGTTTTTTGATCTCCTTTGCAAAGACCTTTTAGCGCTTCAAAATGATTAATGTGCGTTTCTTCCAGTTGGATTTGGATGAGGCCAATTTCCCGGATTAAACTATCTTTAATTATCGTTTTTTCATTGGAATGCAATGAAGCATAGAGCCTGGATTTAAGGGAATACATGGTTTTTTCATTCCGGTTGACCTGGCTTCGATGGTTGGTAATGAGACTATCGTAGGCCGCGATCTGGCCGGTATCAAATCGCAGCTTTTCGATGATGGTATTCCGGGGGCCATCAGGGTGTCGTCCGCCTGGTTTCCGCAGGATGATATATCCAAGTAGCAGGATATTTATTAGTGCTAGGGCAATGGCAATGAGCGTAATCAATCGGATATTGGTCATTCGTACAAGGAATTGGAAGTGGCCAAATGCATGGTTTCGACCAGCGTATCAAGCGTACCGTTTATTTTTTGAGATTGAAGGAATACAAGCGCATTTAGTGTTAATAAAGCAACAAATGAAAGGCTGACTGACCAGGCCCAAACGGGATGCCGTCGATTTTCCCGGAGGTGAATGATTCGTTGCTGAATACGTGTAAATAGATAGGGTGGCGCCTCAACGCGGTTTATTTGATCCAGATAGTGAAGTTCTTTTTTCATAGATATAAGGTATTGGACGACGTTGATGAACTTATCCTTCGGTCTTGTTCAGTTTTTTTAACAGGTTTGTTTTTGCGCGTTGAATCAGGGATTCTACGGCCTTGGTACTCAGGTTCATAATTACTGCGACTTCAGCATGCGATTTTTGTTCTATTCTGGCCAGAATTAAGGCTGTTTGTTGATTGTCCGGCAGGGTATGGATGACCCGGAATATGCGCTCCAGGGCTTCTCGCTGTTCGAGCAGGACACCCGGATGATCAAATACTGGTGGCTCATGCTGTATTTCATTACTGTCTGGCTTGAATAAAGAGATGATGAATCTAAATCGTTTTTTTCGTTTTTTAGCTTTGATATGATCCAGTGATTTATGGATGGTGATCCGGTAGATCCATGTGGAAGGTTGGGCTTCATAGCGGAACGAATCCAATGATTGATAGACGGCCACAAACACATCCTGGGCGATCTCCTGCGCATCTTCCGTGTTCTGCACATAGCTTAAAGCCAGGTTGTAGACCATGTCTTTATATTTCATGTAAACGTCCTCAAAGGTCATTAGAGCAGTCGGTGAAATTCGCTAAAGATTTGGTGCTATGATTTCATTTCTACCTTGCAAGATAGAATGGTTTTGTCTAGGTAGTCGCTGTGGAATTGTGTTGTGAAATCATCCGTACGGTTGATTTTAGCGACAAAATGTCGAACTTCACATTTCATCTTCATAAGCGCAGTCATGCAATTATCCTTTGGTCCCTGTTTACGTTTCCTTATCTTCTTTACTTGTATAGTTATTTCTTCCTCGTCCCTGCAAGGCCAGGAAATACCAGAAATGCCCCGCGAATGGATTGAAACCTGCGTCCCGCAGACGGATAACACTATCACGGTATGTAGTTCAGGTTGCACCTATTCAAATGCGCAACTGCAGCAAGCCATTCAGGCAGCCATACCGGGCACTACGATCCTGCTTGAACAAGGGGTTAGCTATACCGGACCGTATACACTGCCTGAGAAGTCAGGCGAAGGCTGGATTGTCATTCGTACTGCGGTGGATGACGCGCTGCTTCCGGCAACAAATGAGCGGATCAATCCGAGCTTCGCACCCGCATTGGCAAAAATTTTAGCCAAGCCCGGGTTGAGTGCCTTTCAAACGAATGCTCGTGCTCACCATTATTACTTTTTTGGAATAGAAATAGCGGCCATAGATTTTTCCTGGAATGTCGTTGCGATAGGCAATGGCGAGAAGAATCTGGGTGACCTTCCCCACGATATTACATTCGACCGCGTCTACCTCCACGGTCATTCGGCATTGGGTAGCCGCCGGGGTATCGCCATGAATGGCCGACGCATCGCTGTAGTGAATTCATGGATTTCCGATTTTAAGGAGGTGGGTTTTGACAGCCAGGCGCTGTGTGCCTGGAATGGCACCACATTTAAAATCGTAAATAATTATCTTGAAGGTGCAGGGGAAAATGTGATGTTTGGCGGAGCTAAACCAAGTATTACGGACCTGCTCTGCGCGGATATTGAATTGCGTAATAATCATTTTTTCAAGCCTCTATCCTGGCGAGTGGGGGATCCATCCTATGCAGGCACACAATGGTCTATAAAAAATTTATTCGAATTAAAAAATGCGGCCCGGGTATGGGTGCAGGGAAATATTTTTGAGCACAACTGGTCAGATGCACAAACCGGATTTGCTATCCTGTTTACACCAAGGACGGAAGCAGGAAGCTGTCCCTGGATTACCGTACAGGATGTCACCTTTGAACAAAATATTATCCGGCATACAGGTAGTGGATTCAATATCTCCGGAAAGGATGATAGTTATCCGACAATCCATACGGATCGCATTTTATTGCGCAATAATTTAATGGAAGATATTAATGGTACTCAATGGGGTGGTGATGGTCGTGCATTGCAGGTCCTTGGTGGCGTGTATCATTTGACGGTTGATCACAATACGTTTATTAATCCTTTGGGTGGGACATTCGTCAATGCGGACGGGCCTAGTTTCCCGAATACGGATTTTGTTTATCAAAATAATATTGCGTCCAATGCGGTCTATGGCCTCCACGGCAGTGGAAAAGGCATAGGCAATCCGGCATTAAATTTTTATTTTCCAGGCGCTGTATTTACGCACAATGTACTCGCTGATGGGAAGGTATCCAATGGAGGCACGGCATCCAATTATCCTGCGGGAAATTTTTTCCCGGGACCAATGGCCAATCTGGATTTTAGTGATTATAATGGCGGCATAGGGGGCGATTTCAGCCTGGTAGCTGGAAGTCCATTTAGTGGATCCGGATCGGATGGTCAGGATATTGGAGCAAACATAGACGCTATTAATATGGCAATTGGCGGCGTACTCTCCGGAATAAATCAGGTATGTGATGCTTCAACGGCGATAGAACAGGATGAAGTCATCAAGGCTGTCCAGGAGATTTTTCCCTGGCCCAATCCTGGCACGAATTCCTTTTTTATTTCTTTTCCAAACGTGCAACGGGCATCGCTGGTCATGGTGGATAGGACCGGTCGTTGCATCGATGCGGCCATGATCAGCCCGGTGACTGATGGATGGCAAGTTGACACCTCATCCCTTCCAGCAGGGATTTATTTTATCCAGATCCGCACAGATCGACAGGTTCAATTGGCACGGTGGATCAAATTTCTTGAGAAATGACCTTGGGGGACTTATTTTAATTTATTTATTTCATTCCATTCGTTATGAAAAACGTGCCATCTATCGAAGAGTACATTGCAGGTTTTCCAAAGGAAATACAGCTCCTGCTCAATAAAATGCGTGCACTTATCTGGCAGTCTGCACCAGATGCAAGGGAGGTAATTTTATATGCCATGCCTACATTTCGGCTGGAGGGTAATTTAGTCCTTTTTGCTGCCTACAAACAGCATATCGGGTTTTATCCTGCACCCAGTGCCATAAATGCGTTTGCCGAGGAGCTTAAAGGATATCCGAATTCAAAAGGGGCCGATCAGTTCCCATTGGATAAACCACTACCAGAGGATTTGATCCAGAGGATAGTGAAATTCAGGGTAGAGGAAAATACGACAAAAGCAACTTCTAAAAAACTCCTTCGAACCTGCAAACTTGGACACAAATACCACAAGACCAGTAATTGGCATACTTGTCCGATTTGCGAACAGCAGCAAAAGCCGGACGAAGGGTTTATGGCACAACTTGGTGCCCCCGCTAGACGTGCACTAGAACGCGAGGGCATCCAGTCACTCGAACAACTGGTAGCCTATTCAGTAACGCAATTGCCTTCAATGCTTGGCCTTGGCAAATCCACGATTCCTAAATTAAATGCTACCTTGATTGCAGATTCAATCGTATTAAAAAAATAGACATGGCAAAGGATATTCATGCTCAGGAATCGGTTACTGCATTTATCGCAAAGCTCGATAGTTCCTCCACATGTCATTATCCAAGGAATTTGCACTGTTATTTTTTTATGCTGCTCTTGATCCTGCCAGTCCTTTCGCAGGCTCAAGGGGATTGGTGGACAAAAGTCGACAGCAGCCTGCTCGTGCAGCTCACCCAAAAGGGCCATGCCGAATTTCTAATTGTACTCACGGCTCAGGCCGATTTGCGGCTCGCCAAACAATTCAATACCAAAAACGAAAAGGGCAAATTCGTTTTTGAAACCGCGAGCAAGTTGGCAAAGGAGTCACAGCTACCAGTCATCGATCGCTTATCACAGCATAAGGTGCCCTTTCGCTCTTTTTGGATTGTCAATGCCATTTGGTCTGCAGGAGATCTTGCCTTGGTAGAAGAAATTGCAAGTATGCCCATAGTCGCTCGCATCGATGCCAATCCCGTCGTCCCCCTCCAACGATTGCCTCCGGATTCTATCGTTACCATTTTGCCGTCAGACAGAAACCTCACGCCCAACTCTTGGGGCCTGACTAAAATTAATGCCGATGATGTCTGGAATTCACTGGGCTACACCGGTTCGGGAGTGGTTGTCGGGGGGCAGGATACCGGCTATGAGTGGGCGCATCCGGCCATTAAGGAGCAGTACAGAGGATGGGTCAATAATGCAGCCAATCACAATTACAACTGGCATGATGCAATCCATGATACGATTCACTTCGGAAGTAATAATTCCTGTGGACTGAATTTGATGGCGCCATGCGATGACAATAATCATGGCACACACACTATGGGAACAATGGTCGGCGCCATCGGAGAGAGTGTCATCGGCGTAGCTCCGGATGCGAAGTGGATCGGCTGCCGCAATATGGAGGAAGGCGATGGTACACCGACTACCTATATCGAATGTTTTGAGTGGTT
>JBBQMA010000213.1:0-5502 GCA_038328415.1 Chitinophagales bacterium
AGGGCTTTATCGAAGGGAAAGGGATTGAGGTCCTGTCATCCGGATTCGTGCGCATCCCTACATTAACCAAAGAGCTAACGCCGGATCAGTTGGTTGATTTGGAAAAATTGTTAGACAGGCTTGATGAGGATGAAGATGTAAGTGAGGTGTTTACAACATTGGTCTGATCTCAACGCTGTTAGTAGTATATTTTCCACCATGATGCATATCTCATGGCCAAGCCTGAGCAACAAGTATGTCATGCCTTTGTTGTCATGGGGATACGTTGCTGTTGACTATCCTAGCGATTTTACTATGCCAATCATGAAGTGGGTGATCGCCTACATCCTCACCACAGTTGTATTTTTTGCCATCGATCTTACCTGGTTAGGTTTGGTCGCCAAATCATTTTACAATAAACATCTTGGCCATCTCATGGCAGATAAGGTTATTTGGTCGGCGGCCATTATCTTTTATTTGTTGTTTATCGTGGGCATCTTTCTGTTCGTCATCGCACCTGCAGTAGCAAAACAGTCTTGGTACCACGCCCTGATTTATGGCGCTTTGTTTGGATTATTCACTTACGCCACCTATGACCTCACCAATCTGGCTACGCTGAAAGACTGGCCCATGCGGATCGTATTGGTGGATATCCTGTGGGGGATGCTCCTAACTGGTATAGTCAGTCTGGCGGGATATTTCATTTCCAAATGGCTCAAGGGATGATGCTGCAGCTGATCCTAACTTTAGCGGTAGTCATGGCTATTCATGCCAGTTTGTGGTTTGTGCTGGCCCTTCTCGTCCGTCGGAATGATATCGCGGATATCGCTTGGGGATTGGGATTTATGGTGATGGCGCTCTACCTGTGGGTCATGTATTCGCCCGGTCCATTGGCCATCTTGGTTTATCTTTTAGTGGCCCTATGGGCCTTGCGATTATCCTGGCACATTTTCAGACGATTGAGGGGCAAGCCGGAAGATTTTCGCTACAGGCAATGGAGGGAGTCCTGGGGAAAGACGTTTTATTGGCGGTCTTGGATACAGGTCTTTTTATTGCAGGCATTTTTAGCTCTGATTATCGCGTTGCCGATGGTGGTAACGGTGAGTACACCTGAAGCACCTATCTCCTTTTGGAATGTTCCAGGAATCATGATCTGGTGGCTCGGATATGGGATGCAGGTCATTGCAGACCGGCAATTGGCAACGTTTGTGCGGACACGATCAGATAAAGCTCAAATTCTACAAACCGGATTGTGGCGCTATAGCCGCCATCCCAATTATTTTGGTGAGATACTGATGTGGTGGGGCCTATTTTTGATCGTCTTGCCTTTGCCTCTGGGCTGGGTCAGTGTGATCAGCCCGCTGACGATTACTGGGTTGTTGGTTTTTGTGTCGGGGGTGCCCATGCTGGAGGCTCGGTATAAAGACCATCCGGAGTATGCGAAATACAGAGAAAGGACACCGGCATTGTTGCCCTGGTTTCCCAAAAAACAGGGCAAGTGATTATTCATGAAATAACGAAGAGGAAATACGATCTGCATAAAGCTGGCCGGCTTCGGTCAAAGTGAAACATCCTTCTTGCTCAATGACCATACCTTCCTGGATAAAGGGATCAATAGCTGCCACAAAATAAGTTCGATAGGGTTCGGCCAGTGTTGTTGGTATGCAGCCCCACGTTGTACGCAACCGGGTGAGTACATATTCATTGTAATGGTCCGTTGCACTCAGTATTTCTTTTTCACTAGGTAATTGTCCTTCAAGCAGAGCTTTGATATAGTTGGGATTATGGGCCACGTTCCAGGACCGTGAGATTCCATCGAAGGAATGCGCGGAGGGGCCAAATCCGATATAGGGTACGCCCTGCCAGTAGCTGGTATTATGGCGGGAGTAGCGGCCTGGCAGAGCCCAGTTGCTGATTTCATAATGGTCGAATCCGGCCTCCGCCAAGGTGCGTTTTAACAATTGAAATTGCAAAGCGGATTGATCATCATCTGGGGCGGGGGCAGTACCCGTTTTTACAAAATGAGCCAATGCAGTTTTGGGTTCTACTGTAAGGGCATAGGCGGAGATATGATCTACGCCGGCGTTGACCAGTTCCCGGATATTTTGCAAAAAAGCCTCATCCGTCATCCCAGGCGTCCCATAGATGAGATCAGCATTGATGGAAGAAAAGCCGATAGATCTGGCGAGGTTCAAGGCCGATCTGGCCTGGGTAGCATCGTGATTTCTGTTCATAAACTGTAGGTCCGACTCCTGGAAGGATTGAATGCCAATGGACAGGCGGTTAATGCCAATGGATTTCAAAGCCATCAGATAGTCTAAAGTAAGGTCATCCGGATTGGCTTCGAGGGTGATTTCCGGGTTGGGACCAATGTTATAAAGCAAACGGATCAGGTCGAGGATGGATCGGATTTCTTCTGAGGAAAGCAGGGAAGGAGTACCACCGCCAAAATAGATGGTATCTGATTGTTGGCCCCTGGTTTCGTCTTTGCGCAGGATAATTTCCTGATGGAGTGCGGCCAAAAAATCAACACGTAGCTGAAGGGAGGTGGAAAAATGAAAATTACAGTAATGGCAGGCTTTACGACAAAAGGGGATATGGAAGTATAGGCCAGGCATAAGTTAGATCGATCAAATAAACAGTAACAATGATATCGGCGGGTTGGTTACCAACAAGACCGAAGGAAGGCACAAGGTAAGAAGGAGGAAGGTGAGGTGTTGGTGGCGGATCGAAATGGTGGGTGTTTTTTTAATCTGGAGTGGGAAGTACCTTTTTAATCCATGTAAGATAATTAGGCGCATTGTCTATAAAACAAAATGTGTATATTTGTTTACGAAAACAACAAAATGTATTAATAATATGGAAGCAAAATTCAAAAGCCTCTCTATTTTTGCGTTTCAAAGCCAGTTTTCTAGTGCGGAAGACTGCTATGATTACCTGGTGAATCTGAAGTGGGGTGGCGGGTATCAATGTTGTAAATGTGGTCATAGCCATTATTGCGCTGGCAAAAAAATCCATGACAGGCAGTGCACGCGATGTAACCATTTGGAAAGCCCCACTAGTGGCACCCTCTTTCACAAGGTCAAGTTTCCTATCCAAAAGGCATTCTGGATTGTGTATTTTATGGCAACCAATAAGAAGGGGATAGCCAGCACCGAACTAAGTCGAAAGCTGCAATTACGGCAAAAGACCTGTTGGTTGTTCAGAATGAAAGTGATGCAAGCGATGGCCAGTTCGGAGCAGCACCCTTTGGAAGGAGTAGTTGAAGTTGATGAATTTGTACTGGGACAGCAGAAAAAGGGCTCAACGCGCCGAAAAAAGGACAAAACTTTGGTTATCATTGGAATAGAAAAGAAGGGCAAAGGTGTGAGTCGCATTTATGCACATCCTATTCGCCATTCCGATAAAAGGAGCATTCAGGGATTCATCCGAAGAAACGTTAAGGACCAGGCCAATATAAAAACAAACGCCTGGTCAGCGAACCGGGCATTAAGCCGGGAGATGAAGAATATCCATCCTAAAAAATCAAACAAAAAAATGGCAACGTTTACCTTGAAAGATCGGGTGATTACGAGTTTAACTGCCTGGTTGAGAGGCACGCACGGCCATGCCAGTCATTTGGTCTATTATCTCGACGAATATTGCTTTCGCTTTAACCGGCATCTGATGAAAGAGGGTCTTTTCGAGAACCTGATACAGCGTATGGTAAGGCACAAACCGGCACCCTATAAGCTCATTATCGCCTATGCGCCTAATTCATTCTGAAACTAATTTATTACTGTGAGCCTTGTCACAAACTTTGTCATACAGATACCCGTCATTTGCAGCAAATTCCATTATGAAAAATCTGATTATTCTTACTTCTTGTCTATTTTATTTTAGTATTGGATTCAGTCAGCCTGGTCCATTTGAGATCAAATTAAATCCCATAAATATTGAAGGCCTTGGCGGCATCCAGTCGTATGCCTACGGGCAGGCCGAGGGCAAGTGGCTGATTGTCGGAGGCAGATTAGACGGATTGCACCGCAGACAGCCCTTTGCAGCGTTCGATATTCCGGGCCACAATGATCAGTTGATGGTCATTGACCCCGTAGCAAAGTTGTTTTGGACTGCCCCCCTCAGTTCACTGGCCATAGGATTACAGGAACAATTGCAGTCGACCAATATGGAATTTTACCAGAAAAAAAATTCGTTGTATCTGATGGGCGGATATGGTTATAGTGCTACGGCGGATGATCATACGACTTTTCCATACCTGACGGCTATAGATGTACCCGGCGTTATTCTTGCCATTCTGGAAGGGAAACCTATCCATTCTTTTTTTCGCCAAATCGGGGTAGAAAAATGTGCCGTGACCGGCGGCCAGCTACGTAAAATTTATGATGATTATTACCTGATCGGCGGGCAGCGATTTGAGGGGCGATACAACCCTATGGGACCGGATCATGGACCGGGTTTTGTGCAGGATTATACCAATGCCATCCGAAGATTTAATATAAATGATGATGGGATTAGTTTGAATATAACCCTGCAAAAAGAATGGATCGATTCGTTGCAGTTGCACCGCAGGGATTTTAATGTGGTGGAGACGATCCTGCCCGATGGACAGGAAGGTGCGGTGGCTTTTTCCGGTGTCTTTCAGGTTGATGCTGATGTTCCATTTTTGAATGCCGTACAAATTGATAGTAGTGGTTATGAGGTAGTTTCCAATTTTTCGCAATATTATAATCATTATCACTGTGCCACAGTGCCATTGTACAGTGCTTCAGAGAATGCTATGCATACGTTATTTTTTGGTGGCATAGCGCAATATTATGATTTAAATGGTTTATTAGTCCAAGATGATGAGGTGCCCTTTGTACGAACTGTTGCGCGTGTAACGAGAACTGCTGATGGCAAAATGGCCGAGTATAAATTGCCGGTTGAAATGCCTGCGTTGCTTGGAGCAGGATCTGAATTTATTGTTTATCCGGAAGTTACGGAATATCCAAACGGCGTGATCAAATTGGATGAATTATCGGCAGATAGTACTTTATTGGGACATATTTATGGGGGGATCAGCAGTTCAGCGCCAAACATTTTTTTCACCAACGAAGGTGATTTGAGTTTGGCCAGTAATCAATTGCTGGAGGTGTGGTTGCATCGTAGTTCTCCTTCCGCTATTGATATGTTGAATGGACAGAGTGTAAGTACATTGCAACTCCAAATATTGCCGAATCCAAATGAGGGAGATTTTTTAATTCGATTTCTTATTGTCCGTCGAACGGATGTGCATTTTTACATTAAAAGCAGCCAGGGGGAAGCCATATATGACTTGAAATTAAATGATGTAGAGCCCGGTGTGAATACCTATGCAATAGCGTTGAATAAAATGGGAGGGATAGGTGTATATATCGTCAACTTGGATGCAGGTTATGAGAGAGCCATTCAAAAGGTGGTGATTAATCCGTAAATCTTTTTGCCCTTTATAGCCAACACACGAGATTCTGGATGATTTAATTGGGTTTTCAAAGTAGAATTTTC
>JBBQMA010000214.1:0-5495 GCA_038328415.1 Chitinophagales bacterium
GCCACAAGTGGCTGTCCATGTACGTGTCATTTTCAGCGGATATGCTCCATCATAAGAATCAGTGTATGTTAAGTTACATGTAAGATTTTCACAGTTAACACTTGGATTACCTAAATTATTTGGATCAAGAGAAGCATCACATGCAACTGTTTTACAAGGAGGACAAGTAAGCACTGGAATTTCCGGACTTGGGTCATTTATTCCATTACCACAACCACCAAGCGCATTAATATCACCTTCGCCTGTATAAGATATACTATTAAGCGTTCCCTGATACATAAACCATGCGGATACTCCTGGAACATCGCAATTAAATACATTTGCTCCCTGGCCAATTTGGAATCCAAAATTATAATTAGCTGGTTTGTGTGTAATTGTCAATGAGCCTGAGTAACATCCAAAACCAGTCAATTTACTGGTATTTACGATTTCATAATATTCCCAGTTTTGGTAATAATTATTATTACCTGGATTATTATCTTCGCAACCTTTATAGGACCGACCTAATGCCGACCATTGTGGCCAGGTTCGACGATTAGCCAAATTAATGACAACATTAAATCCACAATTATTATTCTGAACTGATCGGATTGTACCCGACAGTTTTGCCGTTCCGTTTGCAAACACCTCGAATGACCCCGTACCATCCCATTTAAAGCGTGGATCACTTATATTAGGAAGACCTGGCAACCAGA
This sequence comes from Chitinophagales bacterium, assembly GCA_038328415.1. GTDB lineage: Bacteria > Bacteroidota > Bacteroidia > Chitinophagales > Saprospiraceae > JAGNXB01. The sequence goes on from JBBQMA010000214.1 coordinate 696, forward strand.
ATGTTCTGGTTTTACCATCACTTTCCAATTTATCTGTAATGATACACTTTGTCACTTCACATTTTTCGGAAGAAACATTGGGAAGCCCAGAAGCTGTAATCGTAATGGGTCCAACCCTATTGGTATTGCAACCTTTATTATCAACTACATAAATATCGGAATAAACGCCAGGAGGTAAATTGGTTAGGATGACCCCATCATTATTGAATGGACCTGCCTGCTTCTGAATACCATTTTGTTTGTAATAAATTGTAATTGGGTATGTTGTTCCACATGATTCACAAACATCGACGAGCAGTTTGCCAGTGCTTGTATAACAATCAGAATTTTGATTTACTGTTACTGATATCAAACCGCATTTTATATCGTCACAATTTTCAACATTAACAGTTTTTGATATATTACCCTGACAATTACCTTGACCATAAGTTAATGTCACTGTTTTAGGTCCCGAAGTTGGCCAGGTAACGAAATGGGGGCCTATTCCAGAAGCTGTTGCAGGCATCGCACCAGCACCAAAATTCCAGGAATATACACCATTGCCAATATTGTCCGCAATAAATAATGATGGATTATCCTTACATAATTTAACAGGGATTGCAAAATTCGGTGTTGGCGCTCCTTCACTACAACAAGCAAACACCTCAAACTGATCGACTATCCAAACATTATTGCCATTACCAGTGGGGGCATAAGCCATGTATTCGAACGTAAATGTCTCACCACCTGTATAAGTTAAGGATGGAATATTTTCTAAAAAATGCACAGCTTGGAACCATGCATTTGGAGATGTAGCTAAATCAATTAATTGATACACCTCCGTACCGTTTTTAAGAATTCGGAAACCGTACTTTGCAGGGTAACCATTGTATGAACCATTCTCGTCTTTATATGGAGCGTTATTCCAAAAACGCATGCTGCTCAGGTTTCCTTCCACACACTGCGGGATATTAACTGTAAATGCAAATGCTTTTTGTCCGGCATCTGACCAAGTTGCTAAATGGTTGGCTGTAAGACGAACTGATTTTCCGCTTTGAAATGGTGTGTTGCTTGAGCAGGAAGAGGCCACGGCAAGTAAACGCTTGATTTTTGTAGCTGTCAGACCACCACAATCCTGCGTATTCAGATAGGATGCACTTAATCCTATTGAAGGGTCAAATGGATTTATCCCTGCACAATTATCCAAGTTGTATTGTACGGCAACAGGACAAGTACTTGCACATAATGCCGCAACTCTAACTGCTCCAGAAATGACATAGGATTGGCCATTCACATTCTGACCGTTCAAATTATTACGTGTATCGATCACTACCTGTACATCCGTTGTGTTGGCTGGTACGTTAGGGATTGTCAATCGTATTATATTTAAGCAACATCCGCCAAGAGAAGGGTCAGAACCATATACAATCTGTTGTGAGGAAATCCCTGCAGCAGTGGCTCTAACTAATAGGTACCGGCCATCATTGGTTAATTCAGAAATCGGCAAATCAATTTCTACATTTCTAGTTGCAGTGCCAAGGGGTACTTTAAAATTTAGAGTCGCCAGATTGTTGTATCCGCTGAGGTTGGTAAACACACCTGTTTCTACTATCTTTTGTTGTGTATTTCTAAATACATATGCAACAATGGACTGCACGGATGCGGTGTATCCCGCAGGAGGCGTATGCTTGACGGAACTCACGGCAGGCAACATGGCCCGATATACCCAAACATTAGAACTTCCGCCAAAGGGAGTGATCCTATAAGCCAAATAGGAAGTATTGGCATTATTGACTAGAGTGATCGTCGAACCTGGATTCGTGCCTTTGTAAACGACTTCGACTACAGTTTGGTATGCCGAATTGGGATCCGGAAGTAGGAGTGTTGTTGATGATTGGTCTTTCGCACTCTTCCCATACAAATCCACCTTCTTATTGTCAGCACAACCAAATGTCCAGTCCTGCTGGGGACAATTCGTGCATTCATTGGCGTAAATTGCAAAATCATCAATGGCGACGCCAACTTCAGCATCACCGGAATTACCTGCATTCGTAAAGAATACAGAACTTAAAGGTTTGGAAGGATCATATATGAAATTGTAAGTATATGTTTGCCAGTTAAGCGCTGCCCAGCTACTACTAACAGGCAGCGGATATTGGGTTTTGTATTCGAGATTCGAAGGATTGCCTTCGTATGAAAACTCAATATTGAGTCGGGAGGATTTTTGCGAAGGAATGGTAGGTTGAGGCACCCAGTTCACCAGAGTATTTTTCCACGCAGCTGCCTTAAAACAAATTGTATAGGGTCTGCCCGGGCAAAGATTAAGATCCTTGATCACTCCTGGCGTCGTGTTGAAACATTGATCTTTGTTAGGCAACCAGACAAAGTATTCTCCTTCTGGATTGTTGGTCTTCCCATCTTTCTTAACATAGTATACATTGGGAGCGGCCAACCAGTTGTCAATGTCATCAAACGTGTTATTGTCTGTAGTAAGCCGAACCGTACGGCTGCCATTGGAACCGCCTAACTTCCAGGTCGAAGCTAGGATGGAGCTGGTATTGTCCTCGTATCCCCCATTCGGAACTAAATTAGGTCCGCATCCAGGACAGGAACTCATCATTTCCATGGAGCCAGGACCTAAGGAAGGTTTGAATACGATGGGCTTTTCTGGATTAGCCGACAAGGTGGTCAGGGTCAAAATACTGTGGAACAGCAATGCCATAACAGCCCGGAATACCGAGGCAGGTGTAGATGGTTTTCTCATAGCGTGCGAAGTAGATACTTTTCAAAACACAAAAAGACAGACCCCCTTCTCTCCCCAGAAGCAGATCAGCCATAAAAAAATGGTTACCCGGACCTTCATCCAGGCTTAAAAATTGGTGTTTTGGAATTCATCGAAAGATGGTCACAATCTTTCGAATTTCTCTTTTATTCAGTAAGCTGATGAAAAGAGGCGATTCAAAGGTAGAAACTATCTTCTGAGTGAACAAGACATTGGTTCACCTAATTTTAGTAAAAATTGAATAGGATAAAAATGATATACATTAGCATCATGCTGGTCTATAATTTACATATTGATAAATTTAGCACCAATTGGAAAAAAGTAAAAATAAAGTCACAAAAATAATATTTAGATAAAAACATATATTTATTTTTATGTGACATGAAATGTTACACCTTCTTTCGCCAAAAAACAGGGGTTGAACACCGTACTTGCTTCATTCAAAAATAAACCTAAATCCTTATATCGGGCAGAAAAGTGGCCAAGCACCAAACCTTTAGCGTGAACCAAGGCTGCTATGGAAGCTGCCTCCCTTGCTGTCGAGTGGCCAGTTTTACTAGCTTTATCACTTTGTTCTTCAAGGAAAGTAGCCTCGTGGTAGAGGAGATCCACATCTTTCAAATAAGCCACGACTTCCGGATTATATGACGTGTCTGAACAATAGGCATATGAACACCCTAATTGACTATGCTTATTGAAATTTGTGACATTCCTTTGGCCCGATAAGGGAACTTCCTTGTTCAAGAGAAAAAAACGAAATCCCGAAGTAGGTAGTCGATGCTTTAAGGGGAAGGCACGGACCCGGAGCGTAGTGGATTCCAATAATTCATCCGAAGAACCCTCCGGGATTGCATGATACCGGATTGGAAATGCAGGAGTACAACCAGTGAATCTAAAAATACCGCTCATCAATTCCTCAAGCCCAGGAGGTGACCAGATGTCCAAGGGGAGAACCCTGCCCGTGAGATGCCAGGTTGTAATTAAGGAAGGTAGACCGAAAATATGGTCCCCATGCAGATGGCTGATAAATATGTAACGAATCCGACCACTTGGCAATTTATACTGTTGCAATCTGAATTGAGTCCCCTCTCCACAATCAATAAGACAAATATCATTGCCCCCCTTTAGTAGTTGGCCGGAAGGAAACCGGCCATGCGCTGCAACTGCGGCATTTGAGCCTAATATGGTGATCTGCAAGCCCAAACCATCAACCTCATTCAAACTCAATATCCGACTCCGATTGGCTATTCAACTCACGCTCAATCTCTTCCATAAAAATGAAGTCGACGCACTCATCTATGGTTGGAATGATATTGAGAACAGTATCAAGACGCGAAATCTCAAACAAGCGCTTCACACTAGGATGATCCAAACCTGTCAGGATGAAGGATTTGTCCTCCGCCCATAATCGATTGGCTGTCAAGATTGCACTTAACCCACTGCTGTCAACAAACTTCACATCAGACAAGTCCAGGATAAGATTTCGGATTCCCTCATTACTAAAAATAACCAGTTCTGTCTTCAATACAGGGGCTACCAGAGAATTGAGATTCTCCTCTTCCAGCTTAAGAATGGCATACTTTTCCTGTTTGTCAATACTATACTTCATATCTTTGGGCACTAATCTGCAAATGTACTAATAACTCTGTCTTCAGCAAGCCTTCAATTTGCCTATCTTTTTCATCCGCACCAACCGGTTTAACACCAGGATAACAAACCAGAATCATAATTTGCTGTTTATTTCGCACTTGTTAGCAATTACACCATGTTTGACCAAAAACCTTTATTTTTGAGGGCATTTGTGCCAAACGGTAAATTTGACTAACCTTGTATTCGGATTGCAATTCAATCTTTTATTTCGAAACTATGAACCGTAGATTTTCTTCACAGGTTAAGCAGATAATTTCCAAGAGCCGGGATGAAGCTGTTCGATTAGGCCATACTTATATAGGTACAGAGCACCTCCTCCTTGGGATTATCCAGGAAAAGGACAACTTGGCCATGAAAGTGCTTAGCTCCTTGGAGGTAAATTCTAAGGC
>JBBQMA010000215.1:0-5490 GCA_038328415.1 Chitinophagales bacterium
GTAGAGAAAGGGAATATGCCCATCAAAAATTATTCATGGATGCATCCCGAGTCCAGATTAACAACAGACCAACGAAACGAATTAACGGCCTGGTTTAAAACCATAGCTGCTCTCCAGCAATGACAGTCGTTTAAGGCTCAATACAAAAATGTTCGTTCGAGGTCATTCCCCAGGATCACTTTGTCCATAATAAGTTAGGAATCGCAAAGAACTATTAGAGATCTTATTCATCAAAATTTGATGAAAGAAAATATAACACAAATTGCATAATTTATTGGATTACAATCATTTCTGTAACCTGGCATTCAGCCGTTTGTATTCGAAGTCGATAAATGCCTGCCACAAAATCTCCGGCATTAAAAAAGTACTTGCGTTCGCCACCAGATTCGTAACCTGAGAATAATTTAAAGCTTCGACCCCAGACATCAATCAGGTCAAGTTTCAATTCTCCGGAATAATTCCCCAGATCGACAGGAATGCATGTTATCGAGGAAGCAGGGTTTGGAAATGGTGGCGTCAGTATTATCCGTGAATCAGTAGTATTTAGAATAGACGAAGTACCCTCCGGCATTAGAAATACCCAATAACCGGCAGGTGCAGTTAATGGTCTACGCTGTGATTTGCCGCTGGTGGCTTCTGCTTCAATGTAATAATACACAAGTTTTTCCTCTCCCAAAAATGGAATTGTGGCCGACCACGTATCTGTGCCGAGATTCTGATCCATGGGAAGTTCTACATATCCGACAAGTGTATCTGTCGTGTAATAAACACGGGCATTAAGGATTCCGTCTCTATGTTGAATAAGCGCATCCACGATAACTCCATTATTATTGATTTCTGAACCATCGATCGGAAAATGAACTATTCGAAGCGGATCGTTGACACCGATTTCTTTCGTTATGCAGTGTAAGGCACCACTCGAAGGAATAATCGTATTACAATCAATGCCAACTACATGATAACCAGGCATGGCTTCTCTATAAATCCTTAACGCCGTAGTATCATATTTGAGATCGTAGGTTGGAACAATGATGGTTTTGTTAGCAATTAGGGAATTTGTGTATGTCCTGTAATGGCCCCCGGTATTGGGGAATTTTCCGGTAGCATCAGGAGGCATAGGAATTCGAATTACCTTGAAGGGAGTGCCGGATGTCGTGTTGAAGTTATTAAGAACATATTGAAGATTTGCCTCTATCTGGGGGCCATCTGCAATGCCAGGTGGGTATTCTCCAACCAACAAGGTTTGTTCATCCAGCAGCTTCATGTGCATATCGATATGATGAATCCCATCAAAAGGCAGATTCTCCATTTTGATATAGGGATCTATGCCCATAAAATTGGACATCAGGTCGTTAATAGCTGATTCATCATGATTACTGGTACCATAAGTATTATTCGGTCCATTTTCTTCTAATACCAGGTGAGAGGAGAATCCCCTACCAAGCCCATCACTCATAAAATTGCCCCCAGTGTGCACAAGGTCATTCGGGGCAACCGTCGTTGAAATAACAGGCAATCCTAACATATTTCCAACAGCTATAGGAACCATGTCATCATTAGGTCGGGGCCTATTGTATATCCAATCTACTAGGTATAATGAATCGACATCATCCTGGTAAACGGGATTAGGTCCGTAATCCCTCACCCAGATGGAGTTATAGGGCGTCACTAGAAAACTGACGTTTTGTGTCCAATCGACGCCTTTCCCATTGAGGTAGTTTTTTACCGTTGTTTCATTATTACAAATGATTATGACTTCGCATTCCTTTTGAAGATTTCGCACAATTTCAGCTAGAATTGCTTGAAAACTTGTCCAGGTTATCACTACTGATTGGATTTCTTCCCACTCTGCCATAGTCCGAAAGGATGATCCTCGAATAGCTGACACGGGAATACTAAACGATGAAACATTCGGTGCTTTATACGTTGGAATGAGCAGTTTTTCTTCTTCTGTCAATCCTCTAGGTAATCCAAATTCTCCATTCTGAGCAAATGCAGAATCCAACGCTACAAGGAAAAGGAAGAATGTTGTGGAAAGTAGGATCTGTATACGCATAGACTAAAATTTAACGTTCAGACCTAGACTTGGAATGGTGGGCAATTGATCAACACGGGTATACTCCACTCTATCAAAGAAGAAAATGTTATTCCTGTTATATAGGTTTGTTACACTTGCTACTGCTTCCAGGTAAGTGGACTTGGAGAATTTCCATGTTTTCTTTATAGAAATATCCATTCGGTGATAACTGGGCAACCGGCCGGAATTCCGTTTGCCATCATAGAGAATACCTAATTCCGCATTCTCTGAGAGGACATCTGAATTAATGCCATCTGTGAGGTTGTAATTGGTGTAGAAACCTTGTGTCAAAGTAAATGGGAATCCCGTTCCGAAATTCCAACGTATTGCGCTTTCCCAGGAATTGTTTTTCCCAAACGCATAGGAAATAAGGGCATTAATATTGTGCCTACGGTCAAAAATGGGTGGATAAACTTGTTCACCATCATCACGAGTTACTTTTGCGAGGGAATAGGTACCCCAGAAAGTGAAACTATTTAAGGTATAATTTAGTGAAAAATCTATGCCGTAAGCGTCCCCTGTTTCAGCCTGGTAATTTGGGTCAGAAGGGACAAGTTTATTCCTATTTAATGAAATAAGTTGGGTAAATCGCTTAAAGTAAGGCTCTACATTCAGTGTAAGATGTTTACTAAGGTCGATTTCTACACCACTTATGATGTGGTAAGCTTTTTGTAACCGGTGGTCGGAAGGGGTCGAACTCCCGGGTTTAGAAAAAGCCTCATCAGGCCCGGATAAGAATCCAACAAACAAGTTGACTACATCCAATTCATTGACAGAACTTATAAGGTTTTGGCTGTAAAATCCACCCGCAAGTTTAAGGCGAACAGCATCCGAAACGCTATATTTCAATCCTAAGCGGGGCTCAAGTTCCATATCGTTAAGGGAAGAATAATAGATAAAACGGACGGATGGTTCAAAGATCAGATTGCCCCATTTTTGTTTATACTTAAAGAAGCCTGCAATATCCGTGTTAAAGCTTTCCTGTTGAATTTTGTTATTTAGAAAGTTGGTAAAAGCGAAATCTGTATTAAAACCATGAATATAAAAGCCGTATTTAATCTCGTTATTTAAACCAAAAAATGTGAAATCCAGTGCAATATTGAATGCTGAAACTCTACTATTCCTTGGCTTTTCATCAGATTGTTGCAGTCGAATTTTATAGTCTGTCAAACTTATTTGGGCACCAATGACCGCATTTGAGTTGCCAGGCACAACAGAAAGCCGAATTCCCCCTCCTCTGTTTTGCCAATCTAACTTGGCAGCACTTCCGTAATCTACAAAATCTTCAAAATTAAAACCAAACAAGCTGATTCTGCTGGCACTTCCCGCCATAAATGTCATTTTGCCATACAAATCTGAATAGGAAAACGGCAAGCCTATGCTATCATTACCGGCATACGGGTACAGTGTTTTACTGGTTTGATCAAGATATCCTCTTTTTCCTGTGATAAGAAATGAAGCACTTGTTGGGCTATCTTCCGTCAATTTCTTAAGGGGGCCTTCAAGCAATATATTGGTTTGAAACGGGTTAACGCCAACAGTGCCTCCAAATCGCTTCATATTCCCTTCGCGCGTGGTAATGTCAACAATGGCGCTCACCCGGCCTCCATATTCAGCAGAGAAGCCACCTGTCATCACATCAATATTCCTTATGGCCTCAGTCTCAAAAACGGAGAAAAGACCAATTGAGTGGAATGGATTGTAAATAGTCATCCCATCCAACAAAATTTTATTTTGTACCGGTGAGCCTCCACGAATGTATAACTGGCCGCCTTGATCACCTGTGAAAATAATCCCCGGCAAAACAGGAAGGTATTGCGCAATATCAGACGCACCACCAGTAGAAGGTAATGATTTAATTTGTTTGGGTGTTACCATCATTTTAGAAACCTGAACTTCAGTTCGGGCAGCCTCTTTGGAACCAGAGACATCGATCGTCGCCAATTGGATACTTGACTCTTTTAAGAGCAGGCGTCTTGAGAGAATCTCACCCATTTTTAGGTTTAGGGCAACTTCCAACGAATCATAGCCCAAATAGGATACTTGAAGTGTATAGGAACCGGCCTCTAGCCCTGTAATTGCAAAAATACCGTCCAGATCAGTGTTTACACCAATCTCAGTTCCTTTTATCCGCACTGTAGCAAACGACACTGGATCGCCTGACCCCTCATCCAATAGTGTTCCACGTATCACTCCATTTTGTGCCCAGGAAAAGATCGGGGCGAAAAGACAAATAATGATAACCCCTTTAAGTAGTATACGCATATTGCTTTGCTTCAAAAGAAACCACAAAGATCGGAAATAATGATGGCATTACAAGGGCTTGAAGACCTTGCAAGGGAGTTGTGCCCATAAATGATAACCCATGACTTTAGTTATCATTTTCTTCAGATCCAAGATCACCTAATGCGCCAGCAAGATCATCCCTGAAGTGTGCACTTTGACCAATGATTTCTTTGCTAATTTGCTGAAATTCAGACAATCCATGCAACATCAATTCCATATAAGCATGTGTATCTATATCCTCACCTATCACAGAGTGGACTGAAGTTTTTAGACCAGAGACCTGGATTAGTTTGGATACAAAAATTGCTTCAGTTTCATTTGAAAGAAAAGAAACGTCATTCCCTCCGGCAAACCAGGCCAACACAACTCCGTAAGGGTTTTTAACCGGGGCTGATCGCTTTTGGTCCGGACTGACAAAATACCGTAGGAAAACCGTTTTAACAGCACTATTTATCAGTGTAAGTGCGATTTGGTATGCTCCTTCCTGTTCTCCTTCGTAGACTAACTCTACTTTACCTGTTATTGAAGGTACTATTGCCCAAAAATCATTCAGCCGTGCAATTCCCTTCGGCTCGTTATTAAGAATCATACGGCGTTCAACGGCACTGACCAGATTTTCATAGGCTGATATGTTTAATCGGGCAGATACACCGCTCTTTTGATCGACAAAATCACTTTCGCGTGCTTCAAATGCCACCTGGTCAAGTATTTCATGGATGATTGCGGGTATTTGAATTGCTTCAACCTGTTCATTCGCAAGACGGGCTTCCTGACGAGTAATGCGTTGACTAACAGATGTATCTGTTGGGTAATGTGTCAATATTTGTGAGTCAATCCTATCTTTCAAAGGAGTGATAATACTTCCTCTATTTGTGTAATCCTCAGGATTAGCTGTAAATACAAACTCAATATCAAGATGCAATCGCTTTTTGAAACCACGGATTTGAATATCCCCTTCCTGCAAAATATTGAACAAAGCAACCTGAATCCTGGGCTGGAGATCAGGCAATTCATTGATGACAAAGATCCCTCGATGGGCACGGGGTACTAGGCCGAAATGGATAACCTGTTCATCCGAATAGGACAATTTGAGATTGGCCGCCTTTATCGGGTCTACGTCACCAATA
>JBBQMA010000216.1:0-5469 GCA_038328415.1 Chitinophagales bacterium
TGGCTTCTACTAGTTCACTATCACTTAGCTTAAATTAGGCCAGGCGTGAGAGCGCATTGAAACTTCTCTCTTGGAATTCAACAGGCATGTTTTTAAACATCTTAAATTAGGCCAGGCGTGAGAGCGCATTGAAACAATGTCCGTCTGTGCGTTCATAGCTTTGATTTTTAAACTTAAATTAGGCCAGGCGTGAGAGCGCATTGAAACAGCTTGCGCCGTGTCAAACTCACTTTCAACAACCTTCTTAAATTAGGCCAGGCGTGCGGTATCTGTCCGACCAAGTACATATCTAATTTATCAATCTTGTTTTTTCCAACGATGAGGAACAAGATCCTCTAGTTGATTTAAAGGGTGGGTGCCAATGCAAAGGAGTACATCTATCCGTCATTCCATGATTAACACTTTTGGGTAGGGGGGGGCACCGCCGCTAGAAAATTGACGCTGTTTGCTTGACCTATATAGTATATAGGTTCCAATAGACTGCTTAGGTGAGGGTGCATTAATGATATACAATGAGCCATGGTTACCTCAAATGATTCAAATTGCCCGTAGCACTTCTAAGGCCATAGATTATATCTCCCAATGAAGTAGCCCCTTCCAACTGCATAAAGATCACAGATACTACATGCGTCCATCAGTTGATCCCCTTGCTGTACATGGCTGTATCATACTGACGAACCAAGCGCCTAACAACATTTTGGTCAATTAGTGCTAATACTTGCGAGAACAGGCTTAACTTTATTGCGGACGTGGTTGGTTTTTTTGTGCAACCCTAAGATAGGGAATTCAGCCATATCCTTTTTCATTTATTTTGGACAAGTGTGATTGGTGAATGCTCCCGACTAGAGGATGCTCGCACCTTCAGTGATCATCTGCCGGTGTGGGCGGAAGTTCGAAAACTCATGGAGCCCTAATTTCTTTTGCTTCAATAAAAGGTTCTGGAAAAATCAATTTGAACAATTTTCAGTTTCCTGTTTCTGTTCACGTTAAATATAAATTCTACAATCATGACAGAAACTGTTTAAAAAGAGATCGTCCGTGAATGGGACCCGATCGAACTGACCTTTCCAGACCATCAGCCCGATGGATTTATGGAAGAATTCAAGGCTACTCAGGACCGATCCTGTCGGACATTGGATAGCGGACAGGTGGCCCATTTTGTACTGGGTCATCCCTATCTGTCAATGGTAGGCCTGGAGACCCTTTTCCTGCCAAGCTCAACTACATTTTTCTCTGGGCTCGGGATGTAGGCACTACGGAGATGAATGAGACCACCCCTGCTTGGTGCGGACATTGTTATCCTGGGAAACAGGGTATAACCTACAGGTCTGTCGTCAAGTTTGAAGTAGAAGGTGAGGAGATGAGCATGGATTGGGAATTTTCTTTTCTCTATATCGAAGAGGCTGGCCGGTTGGGCACGTTGATGGAATGCCGGATGGCATGTCGGGAGCCTCAGGGGAAGGTGTTTAACTAAAAACGATCGGCACATGAAAAGTTATCCAGCTTGGTATGAACTACCGAAATTTGACGTTCGTGATCTGGAGTTCGAATTCCCTGTAAAGGGAGACAGGCCATTGTTTTTTTCAGAGAAATTCACCTATACCCTGGATCAGTCTTGCTGTGCATTGGATATAAAATATATCCATAATTATCTATTCGAAGAACCTTGGTTACCACCCAACCAACAGGCCGATTTTCTGATACAATTAGCCAAGTTGTTCCGGTTGACCCGAATGTTAGGCGTAACTCGAATGCGAAGCCTGATGACAAAATGTGGTGATTGTCATCCTTGGAAAAGAGGATTGAGATATTCAACAGCCAGCCTTGATGAAAATGCGATCGAATGGTCCTTCCGGTTTGTGTTTTGTGTAGATGTTTTTGGCAAGCTGCTGGGACTTACTATTTGTATGGAAAAACCTGAAGTCATGTATACATGGGACCATATTCTGGATTATTATAAAACAATGTTTTAACCATGTTGATCCGATCAGTTATCCTTTTGTTTCTGACTCCAGTATTTCTGTCAGCCCAGGAGAGCATTCGCTTTCGTGTGGATTCTGAACGGATCAACGGTGAAGAGTCTGCCTTGGATCACGAGACCCGGGGACAATTTATGCAGATCTATTTCTGTGGAGATAGCAGCCTATGTTTTGCCAATATCTGGCACCACATGGATATGCAATCCTATGGGCGTATGTACCATATCCAAATAGAGGAATTGCCCTTGGAAGAGGCTCCATTCCAGACCGAGCTGCAATGGATTTGGACCTACCGAAATACCTACGACTTGAAGGAAAACCTGGCCATTATCATCTTGAAAGTTGAAACACTCGAGCCAGGTAGCCGCTTCATCCTTACCATGTATCTACCTGATAAAAAACTTGAAGCCGTTCTAGTTGGCACAATCGAATCATCTGTCTTTCCACCGTCGGGAAAGGGAAACTCATTTGACGATTGGCTACAGGAAATAAAATAATATCATGGACTATACACTAGGCCTATTCCTTTTTCTGTCCCTCATTAGGTATGCTTGCAAGCCAGACCCCAAACCAACTTTAATTATTGACCAGGCCGCTGAGGAAGCATTGGAAAAGGCAAGAATGGATTCTCTGCAACTAGTGACCATGCAGTTTTATCTGGATTCTTTGGGAAAGGCAATGATCACACAACCTGAGCCCCTATAGGATCTGTACGAACGGGCATGTGAAGGGGTCTACTTGATATTATCCTTGGACAGTCTTGGGGACATTTCGCAAGGCACAGCTTTTCTGATTACACCCGCCGGATTAATGGTGACCAATCACCATGTACTTGCAGGGTATCCGTCCGACCAAGTACATATGTATATTTCGATAGGTTTGACCCCCCAAATGTGGAAAACATTCTGGAGGTTTGACCCTCATTATAGCGTACGCACTAGACATTGTAATTTCAGGTTAGATCAATGCATCCGCATGCCCATGCAGTTGTCATCGTTATTATGCCTGGCACAGCACCTTTTGGCGTAATCTTTGGTGCTTGCTACTCAGTAAGTGTTTTAAAACCTATGCTCACTATTTTTCCTATTGTCGTCAATATGGAGTTGCTCAGATTGATAGGCTTAAGGCCGCATTGATTATCGAAGAAAAAGGCTCGAATGCCTTACTTTTATGAGGTATGAAAGTGACGTATCTTTATACATAATACCATCCTTTTGTCAATCCGATTTGTGCATACCTCTTTTCAACGAACTCATTATAAGTGACCTTCATTTCATTGGATAGAAATGATCGTTCCACCCAACTATTCGCCCTGGACTTATACCGCAGCAGTCGTTCAAACGCACCTTCGATCTGCTTACCTGTCATACCCAATCTTTGACCCAATTGTTCAAAATGAAGACGCTTGAATTTCTTTTTCATTCCCACTAAAGTAAGCGCAAGTTCTTCATCATCCTCCGGATTAAGTAAGGAAGCATTCAATAGGTCATACGCTGGAGACATTACCCAGCCTGGATAGCTTTCGATCATCGAAATATTTTTCAGATGCATATCATTGTTGCCTGTAAGAAAGGAAAATAACGTCAATTCAAAAAAGAAGATCTTATCAAGCAATGTATTCTTTGAATAGCTGTCCAGTGCCTTGCCTATGCTCTCCATTGAGCTTTTATATTTATCAAATGCTTCCGTGATCTGAAACATATCGATCATATGAATCTTTTCACCTCCTTCTGCCCTGTCTACACGCTTTGTTATATAGGCGAGTTCTCCGGAAACCAATCGGATCAAAGAGGATGGAACTACCCGTATTCCGAACGCTTCAGCTATGCGCATAGTTACATGTTCATTTTCGGGCATTTCAGGAAATCGAGCAGAAGGTGGTTTGAAAATAAACTGCCCTCCTAAAGCGCCAACAACCGTAAGCCGTGATCCGGACTTTTCCACCGTTTCTTTCACCAGGGTCATTGACAATTTTGCCTGGACACCTGGCACTGCTACACTTCGTTCAACCACTTGTAGCGCCAGTTCATCCATTTGATCCAACGAATATTCTATTATTGGAGGCTTGGGCACGCCAAAGAATGCTAGAGAACATTTCTTGTGAAAATCATGTCCAGCTTCAACTGAATCGTAACAATAAAGACATCTATTCTCCATCGCTGTCTGGTATTGGTTTTACACTTACTGCACCGATACAATTCTGACAACATGCCAACAACAAACCCATTCTATCATTGCGATTAATTTTCCAATTTTTGGACGCAATGTCTAATAACCACCCCTCGGGAATCAGCCCTTCAAAAAACGGAAAGAGCCTTTTCTCGATGTGTGGCTTGTTTGTTACCGGCATAGTGAATGTGATAAAATCATGTGGGTGATCGATTACATATTGGTCATCATATTGGAAAACGAATTCGCCATCATTAGTCTCCGCAAGGATTCCAGCCATATCATCCTTATAAAATACTTTTCCGCGTCTCATTCACTTAGGTCTTTACGATTCACAGGGGCCAACTCATGCCCAAACAGGCTAAGGATCAAGTTCACCTTATCCATATTCAGATTCGTTTTACCCTGTTCGATCTTTCGCACTACGGTGAGTGCTACTCCGGCTCGTTCAGCGAATTCCTCCTGTGTAAGATTCACTTCTTTCCTACGCTCTTTTACAAATTTTGCCAATCCTGTCATTATATGTATTTGGATATAATCTTAAGCAAATATATGCATTTATATTCAATTGCATATAAAATGCAATTTATTTGTATAAATATATGCTTATGCATCACACGCGTCCAAAACATTTAGACAGCTGCATAATTACAATTGAAAATCAGCGTCTTGTCTTACAAATTAATCGATTATCGAAAACTACCCCTCTTTAAACATTGGATTGAAGGCTCATCTTAAAAACAATTTATTAATTAATTAGGACCGTTCTCGAACAGCTCGCCCCTAAGCACGTAGCTGACCGACCCGTAGGGGGTACCTTTTTATGTGGGATTGCGAAACCAGTGATTTCCTAATGAACAAAAGCGTGCCGGAAGCAAAGAATCATTACCACGTCCACCCGCATAAAACTAGTATGAGCTCACTTACCCTACAGGGGCGAATGTCCAGTGGACATTCGGTGAGCGAACCGAGCGCTCCGGCGTGAGGCTTAGATAATATTTATTAGCCTAATAGGATGTATTTCACCAACAACAAGCGAGCCTTTCGAGGACAAGCGGCCTGCCTGCCAAACGCAGTCAGGCAGGTTTTTGGTTACCTGTCTGCCGGCTAGGCAGGCTTTTTGGCGCAACAAAAAGTAACGAGCCCCGCCGGGGAATGAGGCGGGCCGGAAACAACCATTAATCATTGGGAACAAATCCCCACTGCTAACCTCGAAGACAACCCCTCACGCAAGAAGCGCAAATCATCGAAATCCTTTAATTATTGCAATCAAGGCACAGATTAGAAACAATTAAATTTATAATTAGGTCGGTTCTCGAAC
>JBBQMA010000217.1:0-5455 GCA_038328415.1 Chitinophagales bacterium
GGAGCAGGGTCAAGCATTAAAAACGTATGATTTGATCATTCTACATCAAATCCCATCTATTCGAAATCCGGCAACTGGCATCCTTCAGGAGGCAAAACAAGCCAGGGTTCCTTTGTGGTTTGTGTTAGGTTCCCAGTCCAATATTCCGGCATTTAATGGCTTGCAGAATTTGCTTACCATTAGAGGCGATGGAAAAAATATGAATGAAATACAGGGACACATCACCTCTAATTTCCAGGTATATACATTGTCCCAAGAGGTCCGCTCGCGCATTACCCAGTTTCCTGCATTGATGGCTCCATTTGGAGACTATATTCTTAATAATCAAGGATTCTCCTTAATGGATCAGCGCATCGGTGCCATTAATACAAACTATCCATTGTGGCTGGTTGGTGAGGAAAATCAAATTAAGCTTGGAGTCCTGGCAGCAGAAGGCATATGGAAGTGGCGGATGTTTGACTTCCTTCAGCATAAGAACTTTGCTATTGTTGATGAATTGATTAGTAAAACAGTCAATTATTTGGCGGTCCAGGAAGATAAAAGGCGTCTTCGGGTACAGCCGTCCAGGCAAATTTTTAGAGAAAATGAACCATTGCGGTTTGATGGCGAGCTTTACAATGAGGGTTATGAGCTAATTACGGAACCGGATATTCAGATTATTATCAAGAATGAGGTAGGTAAAGAATTTGTCTTTCTGATGAATAAATCGGCAACCCTTTATTCATTACAGGCTGGTCTTTTTCCGCCGGGCAATTATATATACGTCGCTAAGGCTTCACATAATCAGCAAAACTTAAGCTTTGAAGGTCGGTTTAGTATTGAGCCAGTCGACCAGGAACAGGCGGATTTACAGGCCGACCATAATCTGCTCCGCCTGCTTTCAGAAGATTCAGGTGGCGTGATGGTAACTCCTTCCGATATTGCTTCTTTGGAAGGTATTATTCGAGAAAACCAGCAAATTAAGCCGGTCATGTATTCGTCTATTCAATCAAAGCCATTGATTAATTGGAAGTGGTTATTTGTTTTGCTGGTTCTTCTTTTAAGCACGGAGTGGTTTATTCGTCGATATTTAGGATCCTACTAATGAATGTTGATATACTTGCTATAGGCGCCCATCCTGATGATGTTGAACTTGCTTGTTCAGGTACTTTGCTCCGACATATTGAAGCAGATTATACTGTTGGTCTGCTCGATCTTACATTAGGCGAGTTGGGGACACGTGGTGATGCTACAACACGGTCGATTGAAGCTACGAATGCCGCCACCAAATTAGGGGCTACTTTTCGCAAGCAGCTCAATTTAGGTGATGGCTTTTTCCAAGCCGATGAAAGATCCCTAAAACAAGTTATTCAGCAAATTCGAATGTGTCAGCCCAGAATTATTCTGGCTAATGCCCCCGGTGACAGACACCCTGACCACGGTCGTGCATCTAGTCTTGTGAGGCAAGCATCGTTTTTAAGTGGATTGCGACGAATAGAAACGGTGGATGATCAAGGCAGACCACAACGTGCCTGGCGGCCGGATAATCTCTATTATTATATACAGGACAACTGGCTGAATCCTGACTTTGTCATAGATATTACCTCCTACTTTCAATTAAAGATCGAACTGATTTTATCCTTTCGGTCTCAATTTTACGACCCAACATCCGGTGACCCGGAAACGCCTATTTCAGGAAAAGACTTCCTTGATTTTCTTGAGGCAAGGGCAAGAGACCTTGGCCGACCGGCCGGATATACTTTCGCGGAAGGATTTATAACAGACCGATTTCCGGGTGTCAGGAATTTATTTGACCTAGAGTAGCTCTAAGCTTCCGAAATAACTCGGGTTTTGGCCCATTGGTCCCCGAGTCTTAAACGGTCCGGATTGGTAAAAAACACAATGAGTTCTACCAATGGGAAAAACGGAATGAGCAATACGATGTTCCTCACCAATCCGGCGTTCCAGTTATTTGTAAGAGGCGCTCCTTCCATAGTTACAGCACGAAGTTTCATCGCTTTTTTTCCAATACTTTGTCCCTCAAGGAAAGGCAAGGCATCCCTTGTAGCCATATACGCCAGTCCAACCATCCATCCAATTCTTGGCACCATCGACAGGCCGACAACCACTGCAATATCAATGAGATAGGCTATAATTCTGTTGCCATCTGAGGCGGCTACAAATTCAGATTTGAAGGGATCCAGGTTTTCCATAGTTGTCGTTAATTTGAGTTTTAGTGAATACGAAAATTGAATTTATACATTTGTTTTGAACAAAACCAACGGCAAATTACAATAGATAAAGTTCACATTCTAATTTGAAAATTGTGTTTCTCGTTTGCCTTCATAAGCCTCGACCCAATTCCATTCACCTAATCGCAGGCGAACAGGAAAACCTGTTTGTTTTTCAATGTCCCTTTCTTTGCGGCAGAAAAAAGCATCAGGGGCAAATGCAGAATTCAAATCAAGAAACGGATGCTTTTTGGAGCCAGATTGATCGAGCAATGATGATTTTAGGAATTGTTTTAACGGCAGGGGAGAAGGGAGCTCCACTTGTTGGCAAAAGGAGATAGGAATAAATACACCAACAACAAAAAAGCATATTAGCAAAGCTGCTTTCGATACACATGTCACTGTCCTCATCTACAGTTAATCATTTTAAGTTTGGATGACACCTGGATTGAACCGTTCTACAGGGGCATTGTTAGCAGCCTCAATTCCCATGGAAATTATACGGCGCGTATCCAAAGGATCAACGATACCATCTACCCATAGCCGGGAAGCAGCGTAATAGGGG
The DNA here is from genome assembly GCA_038328415.1 of Chitinophagales bacterium. GTDB lineage: Bacteria > Bacteroidota > Bacteroidia > Chitinophagales > Saprospiraceae > JAGNXB01. Next base: position 2,776 of record JBBQMA010000217.1, read on the forward strand.
GTTGTCTGCTCATCGTACCGCGTTTTTATTAGTTTGTACAATGCTTCTTCCTCCTCTGGCTGAGGAGGGTGACCTTTTGATTTTAAGCCGGCCACCTGAATTTGGGTTAAAACCTTTGCGGCCTGGTCACCTCCCATTACGGCGATTTTTGCAGTGGGCCAGGCATAGATCAGTCGCGGATCGTAGGCCTTGCCGCACATGGCATAGTTGCCGGCACCGTAAGAATTCCCCATTACAATGGTGAATTTAGGTACGGTAGAATTTGCAACGGCATTGACCATCTTCGCACCATCCTTTATGATACCTCCATGTTCAGAGCGTGAACCAACCATGAAGCCGGTTACATCGTGTAGGAAAACCAAGGGTATTTTTTTCTGATTGCAGTTCAAAATAAATCGGGTGGCCTTATCGGCACTGTCGGAGTAAATAACCCCGCCAAACTGCATTTCCCCCTTGCCATTTTTCACGACGGAGCGGTTATTAACCACAATACCTACCGACCAGCCATCTATCCGTGCGTAGGCGCAGGTTATTGTTTTGCCATAGTCCTTTTTATACTCTGTAAGGTGTGAATCATCCACCAGCCGTTTTAAAATTTCAATGGTATTATATGGTTTTGCTGGATTTACAGGGAATAAACCATAAATTTCTTCCTCTGCCAATTTAGGAGCTTGTGGGGCTATTCTGTCAAAACCAGCAACATCCTGCTTCCCCATCCTGCTTACCAGATCCCTTATCGTAGCAAGACAGGTTTGATCATCTGGCATCTTGTAATCAGTGACACCAGAGATTTCGCAATGTGTTGTAGCGCCACCCAAGGTCTCCTTGTCAGCATCTTCGCCAATAGCCGCCTTAACCAGGTAAGGTCCTGCTAGGAAAATCGAACCTGTACCTTCTACGATGAGTGCCTCGTCAGACATTATTGGCAAATAGGCTCCTCCTGCCACACATGAACCCATAACTGCTGCAATCTGGGGAATACCCATGGAGGACATACGTGCATTGTTACGGAATATTCGTCCAAAATGTTCTTTGTCTGGGAATATTTCATCCTGCATAGGAAGATATACCCCGGCGCTATCAACAAGGTAAATGATGGGAATGCGATTTTCCATGGCTATTTCCTGTGCCCGCAAATTCTTTTTTCCGGTCATGGGAAACCAGGCTCCGGCTTTTACTGTCGCATCGTTGGCTACAATAACGCATATCCGTCCTGACACATAGCCCAAACCAGCGACAACTCCTGCTGCCGGACATCCACCGTGCTCCTCATACATATCGTAGGCTGCAAAAGCACCCATTTCAAGAAAAAAGGATCCCGGGTCGATAAGCAGATCGATGCGCTCTCTGGCACTTAATTTACCTTCGCTATGAAGTTTTTCAATCCGTTTTGATCCGCCTCCCTCTTTGATTTTGGCCAGTCGGTGGAGCATCTTAGCTACAGAAAGCTTTAACGTATCCTCGTTTTTATTAAACGCTAGATCGTATTCTTTTTTTTGGGTCATGGCTTTATAGTCTAATCGTGGCCCAATATGCTTACATTCGGAGATATAAATGCACTAAAATAAATCATTGCTTGAAGATATATTTGTATTCGCCGGGAAAGCTTATGTAAATCCCTTCCAACACAAGACTGCCTGGCTTTTGGAAATAGTCGAGTAGCGTTGCTAAATCACGCACACGATGACCATTTATTTTTTTAATCAGAAAACCTGATTCGATATTAACCTGGTCAGCGGGACTGTCGCGTTTCACCGACTGGACAATACCACCACATGCCCCAAACGTGTTGATCTCCGCCCTTGTTAACTCCCGCAACTCCATCCCGGTACCCTGAAGAATGGAAGCGGCACGGGGATCTAAGACAGATAGTTCCTGTTTTATTTCCTTAAGGACAACTTCGACCTCTAGGGGTTTTCCATTTCGGAAGTATAGGATTTTTAGTTTTTCACCTGGACGATACCTGGCTACATTTTCCTGTAATTGAGGTACAGAACTTACTTTGATTTTATTGATCGAATATAGAATATCACCCTTTTGAAGTCCTATTTCGTAGGCAGCGCCTCCTTGGTTGACACCAGTAATCAGGACACCATCTCCCGGTTTGATTCCTGCCGATTTAGCAGTTTGTTGGTTTAGATTTTCAACATTTACGCCGAGGAAGCCACGTTGTACTAACCCAAATTCTTTTAGATCCCGAACCACCTTTAAAGCCAAATTGGATGGAATAGCAAAGGAATAGCCCTCATAATTACCGCTCTTCGTAACAATAGCCGTATTGATACCAACAAGTCCACCACGGTTATTGACCAAAGCACCCCCACTATTGCCAGGATTAATCACGGCATCTGTCTGAATGAAAGACTCTATACGATATGTATCATTAAGAATATTGATACTGCGTCCTTTCGCACTTACAATTCCTGCTGTAACCGTAGACTCCAGATTGAAGGGATTGCCTACAGCGACGACCCATTCTCCGACCTGAAGACTATCTGAGTTAGCGAATCTTACATACTCCAAATCATCAGCTGCTATTCGAAGAAGGGCGATATCGGTAGATTTGTCCACTCCGATCAGTGTGGCTTTATACTCACGTTTGTCATGAAGGGTAACTTCTATTGATTCACCACCCTCAATGACATGATTATTCGTAACAATAAATCCATTTGAAGAAATT
>JBBQMA010000218.1:0-5446 GCA_038328415.1 Chitinophagales bacterium
GCATTTATTCTGGCTTGTGTGCCTGTCATTTATTTTTATTCCAGCTTGTATGCTAAGGCCAACAGTCAGGAAAAAAAACCAATCGGTGCGCTGCTGGCTATTTTTGCCGTAGTCATTTTATTTTGGGCCGTTTTCAAACAAAATGGAAGTGCGTTAAATACCTGGGCTGACCGTTATACGGACCGTGAAGTGTCCGGCACACAGGAAGCGGTATTTACCCAACTGCATTTTGCCAAAGAAATAACCTACGCACGAGATAGTGTAGAAAAATATGACGCCTTCTTTCGCCTGCAAAAAGAAAATGGCGTCGTCCAGAATGAATTTGGATATCCCCTTTATTTCCGAAATATACTTCCGGAAAAACTGCCTCAGGAGGGAAGTACGATCAGTGTATGGTCAACGAATCTGAGCCAGTCGATCAATCCGGGCTGGGTGATTCTATTAACGCCTTTGCTTGTCGCATTTTTCACCTGGTTACGGCGGAGGAAAAAAGAACCTACTACGCCGACAAAAATTGCATTGGGATTATTTATTTCGGCATTGAGTGCCCTTGTCATGTATGCTGCCGTCATGGCAGGAAGTAATGGCGCCGAAAAAGTGAGCGTATGGTGGCTGGTTGCCAGTTATGGCGTCATTACGATCGGAGAATTATTTCTAAGCCCCATGGGACTGTCGATCGTTTCTAAATTGAGTCCGCCCCGCATCACCGCGCTAATGATGGGCGGCTGGTTTTTATCTACTTCCATCGGCAACAAACTAAGTGGCGTGCTGGCCAGTATGTGGGACAGCTATGAAGACAAGGGCAATTTCTTTTTACTCAACTTTTTCCTGCTGGTCCTTGCCTTCCTTTTCATGCTTGCCATCCTGCGCTGGCTGAACCGGATCTTTAATGCGCATATGCATTGAGAAATTAAATCAAAGAGGTAGAAGATCTAATCAATAATAGACCAGTTAGAAAATTTAATAAAAAGCCTAACCAAGTATTCTCAGAAAAAATTGCACTTATTACTTGAACTTACAATATACTATATATGCGAATTGTAGCGGACAGTGTCCGCCGAAGCTCGCCTCCTCCATTTATGCAAGGATTGAATAATTGAGCAAAGCTCGCCGTCGCTCCTTTGGAGCTATGGCGAGCGAAGCTAGCCGTCGCTCTGTAACTAATTAAATTAAATGTCTTAATAAAAAAGCCCTCCCGGATCCTGACTTTAAATATTTTTCAAACAGAAAAGCCCTGTGTTTTTCAGGAAAGGCAAGATATGTATGCAGTTGAATCGGCCTTCTTCCTTTCGTTGATGCCACTTCCCCTTTTTTATGTCGTACCAATCGCGATTCCAAATCCTGAGTACAACCTACATAGTAAGTGCCATCCTGACATTTTAATACATATACTACGTATGCGAATTGTAGCGGACAGTGTCCGCCGAAGCTCGCCTCCTCCATTTATGCAAGGATTGAATTATTGAGCAAAACTCGCCGTCGCTCCTTTGGAGCTATGGCGAGCGAAGGCGGAGAAGGAGGGATTCGAACCCCCGGTACCCTCACGAGTACACCGCATTTCGAGTGCGGACCATTCAACCACTCTGGCACTTCTCCCGGTGGGCCGCAAAGTTAAGTGGAAATAACCGGCAATTCCTACATCTGATCCCTCGCAAAAAAGATGTAATCCATTTGTGGCAAACTATCCACCTCCGGCCTGATCAACTGTGCGATCTGACCCCGATGATAAGCACTGTGCAATAGCAGATGCTGAAGGATATCCTCCACCGTGTTGCGGTAACTTTCTCCTTTAGTGTTCAGGTAATGTACGATACGAACAAAATCATCCGTCGCAATGATACTCCGGATATCTTCCTCGTTCCTCGTGATCAAATCCTCCCAGTTTTCAATCGGCTGCGGCTCCCACACCCCAGGATGCATGGGCTCCGCCAATATCCTGCTGATCCAGATACGCTGTGCATTCAATAAATGAGAACACAACAAAACAGCCCGCATAGGCGGATCAGTCAATTGTATGGTTGTCTTCAACAGCTCACCCGTCACCCAAAAATCAAAGCGAAAAAGTTCACCAAATGTATTCATACGCTATCTTAATCCGCTGTTCCGCCCAGGACCACAACAATCTCGCCTCGCACCTTATCCTTGGCACTAAAATAAGCTATCACTTCTTCCAACGTCCCCGTTCGCGTCTCCTCGTGCAGCTTGCTGATCTCTCGGGTTACCGACACTTGCTTCTCCGGGCCACAATGTGTCGCCAATTCACCCAATAACCGAATCAACCGTGTGGGCGATTCAAAAATTACGGAAGAAAACGGATAAGCGGCCAACCATTTAAGACGGGTCATACGTCCTTTTTTATGGGGCAAAAAACCCTCAAAGTGAAACCGATCACAGGGTAGGCCCGATTGCACCAACGCAGGAATAATGGCCGTTGCTCCAGGCAAACAATTCACCAAAATACCGGCAGCATGGCAGGCCCGCACCAATAAAAATCCCGCATCGGAGATACCCGGTGTGCCTGCATCCGAAATGAGCGCCAGTGTAGCACCTGCTGCAAGCTCACTGATCAATTGTTCGACTATCCGATGCTCATTATGCGCATGGTAGGGGCGCAGAGATGTAGTAATCTGATAGTGTTGCAGCAAGGTCCGGCTCACCCGTGTATCCTCAGCCAGGATAGCATCTGCCTCCTTGAGAATCCGCAAAGCACGCAAGCTTATATCCTCCAGATTGCCAATAGGTGTGGGAACCAGATACAGCATAACCGCTAGTTCAGCGGAGCAATTGAAAACTCGTAGGTCTCCATAATTAGGTTGGCCAGTAGTTTTTTACAGGCTAATTCCACCTTGGCTTCCGCATCAGCGGCATCCGCAGCAGCGATGACCATCCTGATTTGTTTGCCAATACGGATATCTTCCACACCATCGATATGGAGGTACTTCATATTGTTAGCTACCGTCTTTCCCTGTGGATCAAGCAGTTCTTTGTGTGGCATCACCTGGATATTGGCAACGAATTTCATCATGGATGGCTCTTTAATATTAAAGCAAAGATAGTGTTAGCCATCATTTACTCCGGAAAATCATGTAAAATCCCCAACAGTTAGATAACCAGACTACGTTTCATGCGTTATAGCTTATATTCGTATCCAGCAAGCCCTTAGTATGATTCTTCGATTTATACCTTTTTTCCTGTTTGTCCTTGTTTCTACCGTATTGGTGGCACAACCTGCTAATGATAATTGTAACGATGCAATATCCATTCCCGATGTTACCAACTGGTGCTCAGAAATACAAGCGTTCACAACTATTGGCGCCACACCATCCGGATACGGACCCGCTACTTGCTTTAACGGCTCGCTGAATGATGTCTGGTTTTCTTTTGTAGCTGTTGCCACAGATGTGACTATTATTATCAATGGCAATTCCGGCCAGGGGGGTGGAGGCACCATGCTTTTGCCCAGAGCTGCCCTGTATACTGGTTCATGTGGCACCATCAATCAATTAGAATGCGGGGCCAGCACTAGCCTCCATATCGTCGAACTCTATCAAGGTGGTCTTACTCCTGGCCAGACGTATTTGATTCGCATAACCGCTTTTTCTCCTCTTGGCGGAACGTTTGAGCTATGTATCAATAATTACAACACACCGGCCATACCCACCTCCGACTGCCCAACAGCATCTATCCTTTGTGATAAATCCCCTTTTGTCGTTCAATCCGTTATTGGTGCAGGAAATAATCTCACCGAACTGGATGATGCCCTTTGCTTTAGCAATGGCAGCACGGTCAACAATGAAAGTAATTCGTCCTGGTTTACCTGGATCTGTGAAACTTCGGGCTCCCTCACCTTCACCCTGACACCGAATAATCCTGCCGATGACCTCGACTTTGTCTTGTACGAACTCCCTAATGGGGTGGGCGATTGTAGTGGTAAAAAAGTAGAGCGCTGCATGGCTTCCGGCGAGTTTATTATTCCTAGCAGATGCATGGGACCTACAGGCCTGAGCAACGGTGAGTCGGATGTCAGTGAACCCGCGGGTTGTGACATCCCGTCGCAAAGCAATTTCCTCGCTCCCCTGCAAATGGTAGCTGGCAGGACATATGCCCTGGGCATCAATAATTTCACCTCTACCGGTAACGGATTCAGTATCGAATTTGGGGGCACCGGAACATTTCGCGGCCCGGATGCCGATTTTAATACCTTCCCGCCAAAACCATCCTATTGCATTGCCGAACCAATCAGCTTCCTGGATGCATCTACCTTCGTCCTTGGATCAGTAGTGAAATGGACCTGGTATTTTGGACTGGATGCCACACCCTCCACCGCTACGGGTGCCGGGTTCCATTCCGTCAAATACGGCTCCGCCGGCACAAAAACCGTGGCCCTTGTTATTGAGACCAATCTGGGTTGCCAGGTTACTTATCTCGAAGAGATTGAAATCGAGACGTGCTGCGAGGACTACAACGCGATGAATGTCCAATCGACGGTCGGCCAGCTTGACTGCTTCGGTGATGCAGATGGTTTTGTCGATCTTACGGTGACGAGTATAACTACAGTAGGTTTTAATTGGGATACGGGCTCTATCATGCCCGATCTGACTAACCTTTCCGCCGGATCGTATACCATCACTATTACAAATGAGGCTACTTGCGATACGGTATTAACGTATGAAATCACCAGTCCGCCACTCATTGAAGGCAATCCCACAATCACCAAACCGACCTGTAATGGGGGCCAGGATGGCGCTATCCAATTACAAACTACCGGTGGTGTGCCACCCTATCAATACGATTGGCAGGATGGCACGGGCTTTACACCAAATCCATTTCGAGGCAATCTCTCTATAGGTCTATATTTAGTCACCATTAAAGATGCCAATGACTGCGAAGTCACACTCGCTATCGATGTCAATGAATTAGTACTGGAATTAAATCCGGCCATTCAGGCTTACTCGGAACCGAGTTGTTTTGGTTTTTCGAATGGCTCGATTACTATTTCGATAATAAATGGATTGGGTCCTTACGAATATAATTTTAATAATAGCGGATGGACCACCTCCAATAGTACCACGGGGCTTGCAGCAGGGACCTATTTCGTAGAAGTACGCGACGCCAATAATTGCTTGGGTTATTTCACCTTCGATATTGGCCAACCCAATCTGCTTGCTGTGGTTTTGGAAGGCAGAAATATCTCCTGCTTCGGCGCCGATGATGGCGAAATACTCGCCACACCCTCCGGTGGAAACCCACCGTACACGTTCCAATGGAGCGTGCCAGGGACGGAGGAGCTAGCAAGTGACTTACCTCCAGGAACGTATACGGTGACCATAACCGATGCAAGGGGATGTACCATCGTTGAGTCAACCACGCTGACCCAACCTCCACAACTTTTTCTGTTGCCAGAATCGGTCAACGATGTCATCTGCTATGGCGAAGCGAATGGTGC
>JBBQMA010000219.1:0-5432 GCA_038328415.1 Chitinophagales bacterium
AAACAGGTTTCACGTGATGCTGCTATTATGAAGGGATTGGAATTTGTGGGTCCTCGTATGGCGGATATTGTCAGACATGCATTCCAAATTAGTCCTTTGAAGGAGGTTGCAGTCCATTGTGCGAGGGGAGGCAAACGTTCAGAAAGTACGGCCTGGTTATTAGAAAATGCAGGTTTCAAGGTCAATCTTCTAGAGGGTGGATACAAATCAATGCGTAGACATTATCTGGAATTCCTTGAACAGTCCCATTTTAAATTCCTTGTGCTCGGTGGGAGGACAGGGAGCAGGAAAACCATCATGCTACGGCTGCTTCAACAAGCAGGTGAGCAAGTACTTGATTTAGAAGGAATTGCCGGGCATAAAGGGTCTGCTTTTGGACATCTTGGACTAAACCCCCAACAAGGTTATGAGCGATTTGAAAATCACATTGCAGATCATCTATTGCGGTTGGATCCTGAAAGGATAATATGGGTCGAGGCGGAGAGCAGACATATTGGTCGCCTGATGGTGCCAAAACCTGTTTGGGTTCAAATGTCCAACGCGCCCATGATCTTTGTGGACGTTCCCATTGAAGAACGGCTCATCACGATCTTGGAAGAGTATGGCTTGCATGAAATCCAATTACTGGAATCAGCATTTTTAAATATTAGGAGTCGCTTAGGCCCGCAGCATGCTGATACCGCTATCAAGAAACTCAGGGAAGGCGATTTTCTTGGAGCTGCAGAGATTGCAATACTTTATTACGATAGACACTATGACTTTCACCGACAAAAAGAGCTGACAAGGGCAGTTAATACGATCATATCAAAGGGTGATTCGTTGGATGACCTGGTGGAAAAATTAATTAAAGAGCGTCAAAAAGTTCAGAAATTATGAATGTAAATCGGCTAACATTATACAGTCACGGGGCAGGATGCGGATGTAAAATTGCTCCCGATGTACTATCTGCTATTCTGGCATTGGCACCTTCTACTATAAATTTTCCGGATCTTCTCGTCGGAAATGCCGAGAAGGATGATGCGGCAATTATGGATCTTGGTGACGGAACGGGGTTGATCAGCACTGTCGATTTTTTTATGCCTATTGTTGATGATCCTTATGATTTCGGCAGGATTGCGGCGGTAAATGCGCTAAGTGATATATACGCGATGGGAGGTGACCCACTTATGGCCGTTGCGATACTTGGCTGGCCCATCAAGGATCTCGGTTTAACCGCAGCGGGGGATGTAATGCGTGGTGGAAGAGACGCTTGTAATGATGCCGGAATTCCCTTAGCCGGCGGGCATAGTATCGATTCGATTGAACCGTTTTTTGGACTATCGGTCAATGGAAGGGTCGTATTGGAAAACCTGAAAAGGAACAAAGGAGCAGTTCCCGGAGATTTGCTTTATTTGTCAAAACCTCTTGGAGTAGGCATCTTGACTACTGCCCAAAAATTGGATCGTTTGTTACCTCATGATACAGAAATTGCAAGGAATCAAATGATTATACCAAATAAGATAGGGAGCTTGTTAGGAACAAAGTCATATGTTCATGCGATGACTGACATTACTGGTTTTGGTCTTTTAGGTCACTTGAGGGAAATGTGCGAAGCAAGTGGGGTAGGGGCAAGGCTTCACTATTCCGATATCCCTATAATAGGTACAGACAGACTCCATTATTATCTAAAAATGCAATGCATTCCGGCTGCTACTACTCGTAATTGGGAGAGTTTGAAAGACAAAACATCTGAAATAGATGTGGATCAGCGTGCCATCCTCTGTGATCCGCAAACGAGTGGAGGTTTGCTTGTTTCAGTAGATCCCTCCTTCCAGGAAGATTTTGAATCAACCGTTAAGACGGACAAAGAAGTCAATTTTATTAAAATTGGAAACATTACAGAAGGCGAACCATTGCTTATTCAGGTCTGCTAACACAAACCTTAAGCCAGAAAAGGTAGCAGTAAATCGTTCAAAAAATAAAGGTAATGGAAGTAATGATCCGGCTTGGCTTATCACTAAAATCATAGCTATTTCCAAAAAAGCGGATATGATTACCATAATTGTAAAAGTTACCTTCGTAACGAAGGTCGAGGTTCAGTTTCCAAATATCAAAACCTACACCTGCCTGCCAGCCCCATTGAACGTCAGACCATTTGGGGTCGTAGCCTGCAAGATCGCTCATTTCTGAGGTGCTGCTGATGTGAACATGACCTACAGGGCCTCCAAATAGGTTAAGTACGCCCATATCATATCCGAGCATGAGAGGAAAATCTATGAATTGATAGTTTTCTTCCAATACTTTATTTATACTCAAATCTTGAAAGGTGTAGGTTGTAGTGTTAGAATTTAGCACTATTTCAGGCTGGAGGTAAAATTTCTCAATGTATATTTTCAGTAGAGCTCCAAAATGGACCCCATATCGGGCATCTTTAACTTCTAATGAGAAATTTTGGAATGTGACTGGATTGTATAGATACAACTTTTCAGGATTGAGCTGAGTGGTATTAAACCCACCTTTAATGCCAAGTTTAACCTGCGCTTGCGCTGAGTGGAATGTACTAAGGACAAGCGAAGCTATAAGGAGAAGGCGAATCATAGTATACATATTTTCTATTGTCTGAACGATTGAACGGATAGAATGATGATCCTGTTTCCATTTAATTCGTTTTTCTTAACATTTCAGGTATTACTTGTAAATTTACACTTTTTATCAAGGCACATGGAGATAACTTTTGTTGGTAGTTTTGAATACCTTGAGCAACTTCCCATTCCTCAAAAGCCTGAATTTGCATTCGTAGGCCGATCAAATGTAGGGAAGTCATCGCTGATCAATATGATTACCAGCAGGAAAAATCTCGCTCACACCTCTGGTACTCCTGGCAAAACCCAATTAATGAATCTGTTTGACGTTGCAGGGAAATATCTCATCGTAGATCTTCCAGGTTACGGTTATGCCCGACTTGGCAAATCGCAGCGACGTAAAATGGATGGTATGGTAAGAAGGTACCTCACTGCTCGAACATCCCTTTTTCTCGTTTTTTTGCTTCTTGACGCTCGCCTTAAACCGCAACAAAATGATTTACATATGTTGAATTGGTTGGGCGAACAGAAGCTTCCTGTCGCTTTGATCTTCACCAAAACAGATAAAATTAGCCCGACGTTACTTGCTTCTAATATTAAGGTATACGAGGAAAGTATTCTTTCTTCCTGGGAGGTTATGCCAGATTCGTTTTCCACATCTTCCCAAACTAACCTCGGCAGAGATGAGGTTTTGAGGTATATTGCAGACTGTCTAGTTCATTTAAAGGGTTGATGAGTTATTCATTTCACAAGTATCCTCCAGTGCTACCTGATATCAGGCAATGGCCTGTTTATCTGCTTAGTAAGGAGCGGGATCATTTTATTCGGCAACTGCGTACCGCTATTTTTCAATCCATTACCGATAATGGCAAGAGGCCGATTCGTGCATTGATTGAAAGAGCGCTTTACTTGGAGCGGTCTCGAATGCATGATCGTCCCTGGAAAGTTGATCCGCCAGACGAAAGAGCATTTTGGACTAAAGTAAGGAAGCGTCTGGGTGGCTCTGCCAGCGAAGGGGATAGGGAAGTGGAATATGAATTGCTTCAAGAAATAATTCACCGTTACGCTCAAGAGATTGTAGGGACTTTCAATCGAAATACCTTCCTGTTTGCACGTCGATTCCTTACATTTTTCTTCGGCCGTTTGTTGCAATCCATCCGTGATCGGTCTATTTGGTCAAACCGCCTCAAACTCTATGACAAATTAAATGTCGTCGGTGAGTTTGAAATGGTGCGAAAACTAATGGATAAAGGAACTGTGATTATCGTCCCTACGCATTCATCAAACCTCGATTCAATATTAGTAGGATACATGTTGGATGCTATACTAGGGTTACCCAGCTTTTCATATGGCGCGGGCTTAAACTTGTACAACACCGGTTATATTGCCTATTTTATGAATAGGTTGGGTGCGTACAGAGTTGACCGCAGAAAGAAAAATCTCATCTATCTTGAAACGTTAAAAAGTTATTCCCGGCTGACTCTTGAACGGGGTGTTAATAGCATTTTCTTTCCAGGGGGAACCAGGTCAAGAAGCGGTATTATTGAACCAAAACTAAAAATTGGCCTCCTTTCTACCGCTATTGAAGCTCAACGGTCGCTTCTGCAACATGATCGGAAGGAAAAAGTATTTATTGTGCCATTAAATATCTCCTACCATTTTGTCCTGGAGGCTGGGTCCCTCATCAATGAATATCTGCGGGAAGAGGGCAAGGAAAAGTATATCGTATCGTCACGCGAAGATGCTCGAAGTATCCGAAAGAATATTAAATTTATTTGGAAGTTGCTCTCAAGTTCTTCACAGATAACGTTTTCTATATCAAGACCATTAGACGTGCTGGGCAATGCTGTTGATGAGAACGGGAGCAGTTTTGATCTGCAACACCGAGAAATTGATATTCGGGATTACTTCCGGCTTGGCACAGGTATAAGTACTGACGCACAACGAGAATCTCAGTATAGTAAAACGTTGGCGGAAAAAGTGGTGGAGAGTTACTACAGAGATTACGTGGTTCTTAGTAGCCATTTTGTGGCTTTTGTGGCATTTGATATTTTTAAAAATGAGCATCGTAATTTAGATTTATTTAATTTAATAAAGTTTCCCGTTGAGGATTATGTCTTTGATAACCATAGACTTTTGTCCGGGTGTGAAGAGATGCGTATCGCCCTTCTTAAGTTGGAGGCAAAAGGTAGGATTAAGCTAGCTCCTATTATTCAGGAGGGGGGCGTTGCGGAAATTCTGACGGACGGAATGAAAAACATGGGTGTTTTTCATACAGAAAGGCCAATCTTCAGAGATAAAAAAGGACAAGTGCGAAGTGAAAGTTTTAAGCTGTTGTACTTCTATCACAATCGTTTGGATGGTTACCGTTCAGTGGAAAGGGTGGAGTGGGATAAACTTCAGGTGTCCTTTGAGGGTTAAGTAATAGTCAGACACTAGGAGCTAATCTTCGAGTGGGACAAGTGAATGCTAAAGATTCATATATGCCTCGGGATCTCTTGGATCCAGAGGAGGTATTTTGTGGATGATTTTGTCCGTCCAGCGTTCATACATCGCGATTTGGCTTTTATAATTGTTTTGTTGAATACCGGATTACCTACTCAAATTCCTTCATGGATTTCATTCTCTATGATCTTGAAGCCACCTGTTGGCCTGCGGAGACGCCTGGAGTTACGCAAGAAATCATTGAAATAGGGGCGTTTAAAATTGATAATCTTGGACAGACCAGAAGCCGTTTTCATAAAATGGTAAAGCCAATATTGTTCCCCAATTTGTCACCGTATTGTCGCAACCTAACCGGTATTCAGCAAGGAGAAATAGATCGTGCTGCTAGATTTCCTGTCGTTATTGAGGCTTTCGAAGATTGGTTGT
>JBBQMA010000220.1:0-5427 GCA_038328415.1 Chitinophagales bacterium
ACAAAGGTAAAAGATGTTGTTTTCTTCCCTAGGTGATCTAAATCATCGAATTCTATGATTGTCGTCAAAATACGTATAATATAAACAATATCAATGTATTAAAATTATATTTTGATTAACTGTTTTTGAAATTGAAGAGGGTGTTGGGTGATTTTCATGACAATGCAGAAAATTTAATAAAAGATATAAATGACTTAATATAGTTTATTCTATCTTTGTACCTAAATCTGGTTGCTCATGTTTTCCAAAGCTTGCCAATATGCCATTCGAGCTACTCTTTATCTGGCTATTCATTCATCCTATGCCCAAAAGATTGGTGTAAAGGAAATGGCTGAAGCAATGGATATTCCACAGCATTTCCTGGGTAAGACTCTACAGCAATTGGCAAGGTACCATCTGATTTCTTCTGTAAAGGGTCCCAACGGAGGGTTTTATTTGAATGAGAAAAATCGAGAGATTACGTTACGCCAGGTGGTGATTTGTATCGATGGTTCCGACTTGTTTACAGCATGTATTTTGGGGCTTCCTGTTTGCTCCGGTGAAAACCCTTGTCCATTACATGTACAGGCTATGGCTTATCGTGAAGGACTTAACTATCAACTGAAACATCAAGCGATCGGTGAGTTTGCCAAGCGCATTCTCAAGGATCAACTTGCTCTATAGAATATGATTTTTTTACTGTAATGCTAAACCCAATATTATGAAACGATTATTTGTGTTGCTTTCTGCAGCTTTAATACTGAATGCCTGCGGTGAATCAGATCCTTCCAGCAATGACACATCAGGAACCCCGCCACAAAGCATGATTGCCGATGCTCCGACGGATGATGGTAAAGGTGTTGGTGAGATCACGGATGTGACGCTCAATGATCCTCTTGATGCAGCAATGGTAACCAAGGGGTCTGCTATATTTGATATGAAATGCGCAGCATGTCATAAACTGACGGATAAGCGCGTCGTAGGGCCGGGATGGAAGGGTCTGACGGAACGCAGGAAACCGGAATGGATCATGAATATGATCTTGAATGTTGACATCATGCTGGACAAAGATCCTGCGGCTCAAGCCATGTTGAAGGAATGCCTGGTAAGAATGCCTAATCAAAATCTGACTATGGAGGATGCAAGAAGTGTACTTGAGTTTGCATATTCCAATGATGGTAAGGCAGTTGGTAAATGAACAGGAGTTTGAATGCTTTTCAGATAGCCTGGCGGGTGAGCGATATGTCATCTGCCAGGCTATATATTAAATCAACTAATGTGTATTTGCTGGTATGTCTAGGATTTGGTTTCATGTAGCGCTGGTAAATTTTTTGGTTGCGGCAACCATGGGTGTTCTCATGCGGCTGGCATTTGCAATTGAATTACCCTGGCTTGATTTTCGATTTTGGGTACATGCCCATTCGCATGTTGCCATGCTGGGATGGTTATATATGGCTTTGGCAGTCCTGCTTATTCGGTCCTTTTTACCTGAATCCGCTCAATCCAGGCCATTTTATCGAATAAATCTCCTTTTGACGCAGGTTGCCGTGATAGGCATGTTTACCAGCTTCCCATTTCAGGGTTATGGGCCCGTTGCAATTGGTTTCACCACGGCACATGCTATTTTGTCCTACATGTTTTTTTATCGCTTTCTCAGAGACATGGATGCACCGGGTATTGCCGGGCTATTCCTTCGAGTGGCGATATTTTTCCTCTTTTTTTCGACCCTTTCACTTTGGGCAATGCCGGTCATCATCGTTGGTGGCTTACAAGGTAAAGCGCTGTATTATATGGCTGTTCAGTTTTATCTGCATTTTCAGTTTAACGGTTGGTTTATTTTCTCAGTTGTTGCTTTATTCCTGCAACAAGTTCATGCGAGAGGTATCACTATTTCTACAATGCAAGCGACTTGGTTTTTACGTTTGTTGGTCATTTCTACTTTTCTGACATACGCATTGGCCGTCACTTGGTCGAACCCATCAATTCTGCTCTTTAGTGTAAACGGATTAGGTGTGCTCATCCAACTGGCGGCACTTATTGTTTTTCTACTTATTCTGACATCTTCTATCCCATATTTGAAACGGAAGATTCATGGTTGGGAAAGGTGGCTTTTGACAACATCCCTAATCTGTTTTGTACTTAAAATTCTTGTTCAGACGGCGGTTGTGATACCCTATATAGCCACCATATCCTACACGATTCGGAATTATGTAATAGGATTTATCCATCTCATTCTACTGGGAGCCATAACCTTTTTTATTCTCGCTGAGGCACTTCGAAGAGGAGTGCTGGACCCCATTTCCCGGATGTCTCAATTGGGCTTTATTCTCATTGTTGCCGGTTTTGTCGGAAGTGAGTTTTTGCTCTTTTTTCAAGGGACATTGCTTTGGGCGGAAATGGGATTTATGGACTGGTACTATGAAATGCTTACGCTTATATCTGCTTGTATACCTGTCGGTTTACTTCTTTTGATCATTTCGCAATATCAAAAAAGGCTAACTCCGATTCTATAAGGATGGAAGTACCTTTACGCAATGGCAACGCAGACACGATTTGCACCAACTCCCACTGGATATCTTCATCCGGGGAATGGGGTGTCCTTTATTATTACCTGGGCATTGGCAAGGGCAAAAGGACTTGGTATTTTATTGCGAATTGATGATTTAGACAGGGTCAGGTGCAGGACTGAGTACTTGGATGATATTTTTTATACGATTGATTGGTTAGGACTAGAGTATGACGATGGGCCGCAGGGTGTATCCGATTTCCATAAGCACTGGTCACCGTGCCATCGGATAGATCAGTACTCCGAGCTCATTGACAAATTGCGCAGTGCAGGTCAATTATATGCGTGTACATGCAGCCGGAGCAATCGACGGGATGTTTCCACAGGCTCGCGTGAAGCGTGCACCTGTGCCGGGGAGGATAAACCTTTTGATTCGACAAATACAGCCTGGCGAATGCGGGTTCCACCGGATACGACTGTCTTGTGTAATGAAAAAGGTTGCCATAAGCCATTGGCGGTTGATGTGTTGATGGGTGACTTTGTGGTCCGGCACAAGGATGGGTTACCGGCATATCAGGTTGCATCACTGGTGGACGATATGTTTTTTAGCGTGGATTATATTGTCCGTGGAGCAGATTTGTTGCCCTCTACGGCGGCACAACTCTATTTGAGTGAACGATTAGGACTTGGTGCTTTTTTACACACGGAATGTTATCATCACTCCCTACTGTTAGATGAGAGTGGAGCAAAGTTATCCAAATCTAAGGGCGCCGGTTCACTACGTGGTTGGCGGGAAGGAGGCAAAAAAGCAGCCGGGTTATTTGAGAAAGCGTCTGATATCCTTGGTCTACCTGATTATGCAAGTGGGCCGGAGGATCTACTGAATTTGTTGGTGGCCTTTGCACAAAATAAGTCGGATTGAAACAAATGGCGATGGGAAAGAGTAAGTTGAGAATGGAGATTTACCCTTAAGTTTGTCTGGACAAGCCATTTAAACCCTTGACAGATTATGGTATCCGGAAGTTATCAACTTTTTTTCGAAAGTCCCATCGGATGGCTTAAAATAAGGGGTGATGTGGATGCTGTTTGCACTGTTTCGTTTGCAGAAGAGGAGCAGCAAAACTCAGTGGATCTGCCAGCGGTTTTGTTGACATGCGGAGAGCAATTGCGGGCTTATTTTGATGGGAAAAAGAGGACATTTGATGTCCCTATCCGAACAAATGGTACTCATTTTCAAAAACAGGTATGGGGTCTTTTAGCAAAAATCCCGTTTGGTAACACTGTTTCTTACCAGTATTTGGCGCGGCAGCTAAATAATGCAGGTGCGGTAAGGGCAGTAGGGTTGGCAAATAGTAAAAACCCGTTTGCTATACTTTTGCCCTGTCATCGGGTGATAGGTGTCGATGGGCAATTGACAGGATACGCCGGTGGCCTGTGGCGAAAACGGTGGCTCCTTGAACATGAAATGCAGGGGGGACAATTCACTTTGTTCTGAAAATCGAGGAGTGTTATTATAGTTTTTTGCTTCTTAATTCTTTAATTAAGCTTCGAGAGAATCAGAAATTATTTTTTCTGGAGGGCGTAACTGACATGTCTGCTGGCCTCGTTGGTGAGGGCTATCAGATCCCAACCATGTTCATTGCAAAAAGAATTGACAGCACCAACCACGCCATAACGAACCCCATAATCCCAGGCGCCACTCGTATAGTCATGGCCTGCAATGATGCCACCCGGCTTAACCTTACGCGCACAAACGGCCAGCTCACGTTGGGTCTTGTCCAACCGATGTGTGGTGTCCAGATAGACCCAATCAAAGTAATTATCCTCAAAGCTTTCCAGGAGAGCCTCTGAATCACCCCGATGCAGGGAGACTAGACCGGCTGTAGTTTGTTGACGAAAGCGTTCCAAAACCTGGGTATAACGATCTTTTTTTATCACAGAAGGAGGCCAAAGATCGAGAAGATGCAATTTTCTGGGTTGGCTAATCTGCAGAATGCTTTCCGAAAAGTCGCCCATATCGACGCCTATTTCGGCAACTATGGCGTCTTTGGGCAGATAAGCAAGCAAATCTTCTCTATGATAGAGGAGTTTAGTGGCTGTCATGCGCTCAGGTAGTATTCCCGTCTCAGGCAAAGAAGGAAAGAGCCTTGTGCGCATAAAGTAAGTAAGGGAGGTGAAAAATGCCATAGGTTATTTATTTACGTCGGTAGCACAAGAACAGCAATGTTGTCCTTATTGTCCGGGTTAAAGGAGATTCTGCCACACGGCTAAAGTAATGTGATTTTATAAATGGTGCCAAAGCTATTTTTAATCCATTGAAAAACATATAGTTGTACAATATAAATTCCTCTATCCATGAAATATTTGTTACTGCTTTCAGTAACGCTTTACTTTTTCTTTCCGTTGGCTGCTCAGCAAAGGTAGCCCTATCTACAGGCACCGATGGATTTGAAGAGTAGGGGAGGAAATGACCTTATTATTGACACAAACTACACAGTTGAAGAACTGATAACGGATTTTTTTGCAAACACATGTGTTACGCCATCCAATATTACCCTCAATGGGGACAAGAACTGAATGGCATTTTTTCAGGGTGCCAATACTTATCTGATCATGCCGGCAGGTATTGTCATCGCGAGCGGTAATGTTTCAAATATCCATGGGTCTATTAATATGGGAGGAGCAGGAAGTTCATTTGGATGGGCAAGTGATGTTGACTTAAACAAAATGGCAGGTCTTTCAACGTTTGATGCTACCACTATTGAGTTTGATTTTATTTCGAGTGAATCAAACTTACTCTTCAATTACATCTTTGGGTCGGAGGAATATCCGGAATATGTTTGTGCAATATTCAATGACGTCTTCGGATTCTTCATCAGTGGTCCCGGACTAAATGGGATCTACGACAATGCGGCAGAGAACATTGCTTTAATACCAAATTC
>JBBQMA010000221.1:0-5413 GCA_038328415.1 Chitinophagales bacterium
TGGCCTGTTTTTGAACATGCAGCAGGTGTGATTGACTTTCAAAACGGAACTGAAAGGGCCCGGCGTTATTTCCTGAATGTGGCCGGTCTGGCCTATGATGCGTGGCTCGTCAAACAAATTGAGCTCAAGCCCTCCGCTAAGGGGCACCCGTTTGTCTATATGGCCTGTCTCCTGCGTTGGTTGTTCCGATATAAGCCCCAGCAAGCAGAGGTTACCACGGGAGGTAAAACACGGAAAGGACAATTTTATACCATCAATGCAGGTATCTGTCCGTATAGCGGCGGCGGAATGCGCGTTGTACCACATGCCGATCCACAAGGCTCGTCGTTGGCGTTTACTATCGCCGGTGATCTACCTTTGCCGAGGATTTTGGCCAGCCTGTGGCGGTTTTATAACGGGAGCATAGGTCAGGTACACGGGGTAGAGACGTTGTTTGGTGAACATCTGGAGGTCCTGTCGCACGACCCCTTGCCTTTTTATGTGGAGGCAGATGGGGAGTGCCTGGGGGAATGCCCTTGTCAGATTACGGTGCTACCGGCAGCGTTTAAGGTGTTTGCACCCGGACCCGACAAACGATGAGGGCACAAGGTGGTAGTCATTGCGGGTTGGTACAAACTTAGGGTAGTTTGCTTTCTCGTTATCTTCGCCCGGGGTTCAGCTTGTGGGTGAACGTAACACCCCAATGTGACTTCCGACATTCAATTCGATAAAGCATGCCAATGCGGACAAAACATATCCTAATACTGATCTTCCTGGGGGTTATATTTTATCTGCCCTTCCTGGGTGGTGTGCATTTATTTGACTGGGACGAGATCAATTTTGCAGAAGTCAGCAGGGAAATGTTGCTTTATGGCGAATTTCTACGGGTGTATATTGATTTCAAACCCTTTTGGGAAAAGCCACCCTTTTTTTTCTGGCTGCAGGCTCCGGGCATGCATTTTATAGGTGTGGGGGAATATGCCGCTCGGCTACCAAATGCTATTAACGGCATCCTCACCTTGCTGCTGATTTATGCCATTGGATCCAAAATGTATAATCCCCGTTTTGGGTTCTTTTGGGCCCTCACTTTTTTCGGCAGCATACTGCCTTTTATTTATGCCAAATCCGGCATCATCGACCCTTGGTTTAATTTATTTATTTTTTTGGGTATATATTTATTTATTCTGTTTTACTGGAAAAAGGAACGGTTTGAAGGCATACATTTAAATTATAATGCCTGGATCTATCTCATCCTGGGTGGCCTGGCGATCGGGATGGGCATTATGACCAAGGGGCCAGTGGCTTTCCTTATTGCAGCGTTGACACTGGGCGTGTACTGGATCATGCAACGATTCAGGTGGTATGTATCGCCCATCCATTTTATTGTTTTTACCTTTTCGGCAGCCGTGATCATGCTCGGCTGGTATGGTTTGGAGACCATGAAAAATGGCTCCTGGTTTATTATGGAATTCAACCGGTATCAGTATCGCTTATTCAGCACACCGGACGCTGGGCACAAGGGCTTTCCCGGCTACCATGTGGCTGTGTTACTCATCGGTGTTTTTCCGGCAAGTATTTTTGCGACCCGCAGTTTTTTTCGGATGGAAAAAGAAGGATTGCCCTATCAGCAGGATTTCCAGCGTTGGATGAAAATATTGTTTTGGGTAGTGCTTATTTTATTTAGCATTGTGCAATCTAAAATTGTGCATTATTCCTCCATGTGTTACCTCCCCATGACTTATTTGGCAGCCGTTGTTATCCACCAATGGTGGGAAGGGAAGCTAGCATTTAATCGGTGGATGCATGCAGGGATCATCAGCATTGGCAGTCTATATATTTTGGCTGCCATCGCCTTACCCTGGCTTGGCAGGCACACCGAAAAGCTCATGCCACTCTTTAGGAATGATCCGTTTGCACAAGGCAACCTACAGGCGGATGTCCACTGGACAGGATATGAGTCTCTCTCTGGTAT
Source organism: Chitinophagales bacterium (assembly GCA_038328415.1). Taxonomy (GTDB): domain Bacteria; phylum Bacteroidota; class Bacteroidia; order Chitinophagales; family Saprospiraceae; genus JAGNXB01. The sequence continues at coordinate 1,952 of JBBQMA010000221.1, forward strand.
TTGGCTAATCCTGGTATTATTTTTGTCGCTTCGTTTTTTCCGGCGTACTAATATTCGGTGGGGGATACCGACGTTATTTATCGGCACCGCAATATTTATTTTTTGGACGCTCATCGGTTCAATTAACAATATTGAAAAATATTCTCAAAATGCGGCCATTTCATTTTTCCAGGATCGGCAGGGCGAGGATTGTTATGTGCGTCCCATTGGGTACAAATCCTACGCGCATTTGTTTTATACCTTAAAGCCGCCTGTTACCAATGCCGATTCCTATGATCAGGAGTGGTTGCTTACCGGACCAATTGACAAGCCTGCGTATTTTATTACCAAAGAAGGTAAGACCGACCGGATGCTTAATTATCCGGATGTCCGGGAGATCGGACGTAAAAATGGATTTGTTTTTTATCGCAGGGAACAGGTGCAGCAGTGAAATAGTATGTACACATCTTTGAATTTAGCATGGATCACTTCATCCCATTATGTCAAAACAAAGATTGTTTTAAATAGTAGAATAGAATTTCGCCTATTTAATGCACTTTTCTTTTTAATACATTGAAAACGAATAATCATGTTAACGGCTTTCCGTCATTAAACCCCCTGCCTGCTGACCAAATGGAGGCAGGGGTTGAACCAGCTAAGGTTGGCATCTCGCTTTTTTAACCAATTATAGGATTCGTGAGAATTTCCACTATAATTATAAGATCTCCCCTAACTTCAATCCAATGAATCAAAATTCCTTAGAACAATTGCGTAGGTATATTGTCTCTCATAAGATATTATCTTTCTGGTAGATATTAAGAGGTATGAAATAAATCATTCCAATTACTTGGTTCAGATTTACCAATAAAGAGTGTTCTATTTAACTTTGGCTTAAAACAAATAATGATGCATGCTTTCCTTCTACTCGGTTTTTTATTGACCTTATGGTCCTGCCAATCCTGCGGCATTAATCTTCCTACAAAGTATAAAGCTGATGTAGCAACTGTGGTAGACTCCAGCGGATTGCCCCTGCATCTGTTGACATTACCAGAAGGATTTACCATTTCGGTCTGGGCGGATAATGTGCCCAATGCCCGTGGCATGACCATAGCGCCTGATGGTACCGTGTTTGTCGGTTCCCGAAGTGAAGGGACAGTCATGGCGCTAAGGGATGTAGATGGCAATGGGAAGGCCGATAAGTATCATATACTCGCCACTGGGATCCAGATGCCGGTAGGTGTAGCCTGGTATAAGGGGGATCTTTATTTTTCCGCTGTCAGCCAGATCCTGAAGTTTCCCGATGTGTTAAATCAGTTGGAAAACCCTCCGCCTCCGGTAATCGTCACGGATCGCTATCCAACTGATACGCATCACGGATGGAAATATATAGCTTTCGGGCCTGATGGAAAATTATATATACCTGTTGGTGCACCTTGTAATATTTGTGAATCTAAGGAGCCCATCTATGCTTCCATCACGCGGCTAAATCCGGATGGCAGCGACATCGAAATCATCCAACGCGGCATCCGAAATACTGTCGGATTTACCTGGCACCCCGAAACCGGCGAATTATGGTTTACCGATAATGGTCGCGACTGGATGGGTGATGACCAGCCGGGATGTGAACTCAACCTAGCCCCAAAGGATAGCCTGCATTTTGGCTACCCCTATTGTCATCAGGGTGATTTACCGGATCCTGAATTTGGTAAAAAATCCGCCTGCAGCGAGTTTGTTGCTCCGGTCCGAGTCCTAGGTCCGCATGTGGCAGCACTTGGTCTGGAATTCATTAAAGGCCCTATGTTTCCATCCTCTATGAAGCATCATCTATTAATAGCCGAGCATGGATCCTGGAACCGTTCAACACCAATAGGGTACCGCGTAATGCGCGTCAATCCCGATGCGCCGGGCGGTGCCAGTTACGAACCCTTTATCGAAGGCTGGTTGCAAGATGGCAAATGCTGGGGCCGACCAGTCGATCTGAAAATGATGGCAGATGGCGCTTATTTATTGTCGGATGATTTTGCCAATTGCATTTATAAAATTACGTATGCAGGGAAATAGTTAGTGGTGCGTTATTTCGATTAGACGCCAAGAAATAAATGTCCTTATACGATTGACCCCCTACCTATTTTTTACTGCTCAGTCATAACATCGCCACTTCCTCCATACAATTAACCATTTAACGGCAAATGTAAGGATGGATGATGATCAATTTAATTACGTCATGGCCTTCAAAAATTGGTACCTTTTGCATCAAAAATATATATTATTATGGCCTATACTGAACAAAGCTTAAACCGTATAAATCCTTGAAAAAAATGTCCATTTTCAGGAAAAGAAAATGTTGAGTGGTATCTACATTATAGTGGATGACAAGATGTGTTGTGGCAAGCATATTGACAAGACGACCAATGAAGATTTGCTGCTCTGCCGAATTGGAGAGAAGGCCTATGAAGATCCGCTGGAGCAGGAAGATGTGATCCCGATGGAATTCACAAGAAGACCAATGAAAGGCTATGTTTTTGTAACCGCATGGGGGTTTAATACTAAACAAAAACTAACTCACTGGTTGCAGCTATGCCTTGACTTTAATCCTAAAGCCAAAAAGAGTAAAAATGAAATGATTTTTTTATGAAATGAATTTAAAATACATTTCATTTTGGAACGAACGCATTTAAAGTACATTAAATAATGAATATAATCATTGAAAATGACCGCTTCATCATGCGTAATCTTAAGGCCGAAGACGTACAGGGAATTTATGCCTTGGATGCCGATCCGGAGGTGCACCGATACCTGGAAAACCAGCCAATTTCAACGATGCAACGTGCTAAGGATATTATAATCCATGTCCAACGACAATATGTTGAAAATGGCATAGGTCGCTTGGCCGTAATCGATAAAGTAACAGGAGACTTTAAGGCTGGTCGGGTTTAAAATACGAAACAAACCTCAGGACTGCAACAGGGTATTTTGATTTAGGCTATCGACTTCGGCGGGAATACTGGGGAAAAGGCATCGCCACGGAAACGGCACATGAGGCGCTAAAATATGGCTTTAATCACATGCTGCTGGATGACATAGGGGCCGCAGCCCATATTGAGAATGGTGCTTCGAGTACGATTTTGATAAATTGGGATTCAACTCATCTGAAACATTTCAATAGCATGACTCTATCGTTAATTGGTATACCCTGAATTGTGTTGATTGGATCAACAGGCAACAAATGGGATGACACAATTATAGCGGCGATTCGTTATTCAGCGCAAAGCCTACAAACTCATAATCCTGACTTAATTTGACGGCATTTATGCAAGCGCCTATCCGCTACTCCCACCTTTCCAAATAACGGCCCCATCGTACATTCAACGCGTACACCAGGTAATCTGTATCCGGCTTCACGTCCCGCATACGTATGACCTTGGGGGAGAATCGAAAAAAGGATTCCAAAAATTCCACAAATCGCATACCCAGGGAAGCATC
>JBBQMA010000222.1:0-5399 GCA_038328415.1 Chitinophagales bacterium
GCAAAAACGGAGATTTTAATTCCTCCGGCCGATAGATACCGATCGTTCTGGGAGGCGCTGGTTCGCCGTAGCCCTCGATGTAGGGATAGTTTATCATGACCAGTATTTTGCCATTAACTAATTGCTGGTAAATGAGGGATCCGTTGTGCTTGATCATGTCACGGAGGATTTTTGCTGTCAATTCCTTAGCTAAGCCGCTTTTTTCATCACCTAAGGAAAAAACAATGGCTTCCAGATTGACGAGATCAGCCCGCTCTTCAATCACACCTTGCAAACCTGCCTGTTCGGCCAATAGAAGAAGATAATCGGAAATTTCTGCTTTGAGCCGGTCCTGCCATACCTGGCGATAAGTAACCGTATTGTGCAGCACCTCCTTGTATGCTGTCACTTTGCGCTGCAGATTAAACAAGTCGGAATTCATCATGCGATCAATTTGTTAACATCCACCATTATACGTTCATGTAGGCTACCTACCATGAAGCCCTAATCCACGTTATTCGGCACACAAGATAGTCTGTTTATCGCTTTTGGATTAAAGCGCAACTTTATCGCCAATCAGTGGAGCAGTGAGATGACCTAACGAAGGATTAGCTCGTGCCTGCCAAACCATTTTCGCCGTTCTGTGTTCCTTTAAAAACAGATTGATATGTTCGGATTCTTCAAAAAAAAATCCCCTCTGACGGATATGAAAAAAAAGGTGAGCCAATTGCAGGAAGATGCCTATCATTTGTCCCGCTCCGATCGCAAAGCCGCCGATGCGAAATTGGCAGAAGCCGAAGCGCTATTGAAAGAAATTGAACGCCTGGAGGCAAATGCCGAGTAATCGTTAACGAAAACCACATGAAAAAACTTTTTACCTTTTTATTGGGCCTAAGTCCCTTCTTGCTGGTGGCTCAACCTGCCACCGGCAAACAGCTTCTGGACGTCACCCTTGCTGGAAAATCCGGAGGCCGCGTGGATGGATCGCCGTGGCGATCGGACGAAATCACCGGAAAAGTCTATACCCTTTTGTATGTGGATCCGGATGAAAGCAAAACGAATGAGCATGTCGAGCGTGCACTGAAAAAGGAAAAGTTTCCCCGTGACCGTTACGGTTCGATTGCTGTAGTAAATACCGCTGCAACCTGGAAGCCTGACAGTATGATCCGCATGGTGATGAAAGGCAAACAAAAGGATTATCCGGATAGCGTATACGTTATGGACCGTGACAAGGTGCTGGTAAAAAAATGGAAACTTGCTGACGATAATTATCATGTGTTAACCTTCGACGCATCAGGGCGCCTGATTTATCAAAAGGCGGGCAAGTTGTCGGACTCCGATATTCGGGAGCTGGTGCAAGTGATCCGTGCCAATTTATAAGGTTATTCACCTGCACATTTTTTAATACAGGCCAGATTTCCTATTTTGCGGATCAGATGAAAAGACCTGCATTATTAATGTTGTTTGCCGCGTTCATGGCAACGCTTTGGGGTCAGCCTGAACCCGGAACAAGATTGACTCCCGTAAGGCTGTCGGATGATTTGGGTGGGCTGCCTGACGGTGACAACTGGCGTAGCAGTCAGTTGGTCGGTAATCCCTCCGTGTTGGTTTATGTGCATCCCGACAAACTTAATTTAAATCAGCCTCTCCAACAAGCCATACTAAGCACATCCATCGACCCGACGATGTATGGTCGTGCGCTGGTATTGAATACGCGTGCCACCTGGAAGCCCGACCGGTTTATCCAGGCAAGCATCTGGATCCAACGGATCAGCAAAACATTCAAAGAAGCAAAAACAGAAGGTATCGTTCAGGCCTTGTTAGTGAGTCCTCCCGCAAAGGCAACAGACTGGACATTGATCCTCGACAAAAACAATGTCCTCACCCGCGCCTGGAAATTGCCCCCCGCTGATTACCATGCCTTTCTGCTCGATAGCAAGGGTATTGTCAAGGATTACCATCATGGGCCGTTCAATGCCGAAAAGGCACGAATGTGGGCAGGGATATTGGAGAAACTTGTGGGTACTGGGAAAGGTTGAGGCAGAAGTCGAGGGCTGAGATGCGGACGAGGACTGCGGAATCAGGAATGAAATAACGACCAAGGAATGGGAGGGGGATGTGGGTTGATGTTGAGGCCAGCGGCATTGGAGGGGATATTTTTGAATTAAAAGAGACGGAATAGTCGAGGATAAACGCATGACTGAATTACCGATATTAAATGAAGTGGTTGTTATTCTGGGATTGTCGGTCTTGATAATTCTGCTCTTCCAAAAATTGAAAATACCCGCAATTCTGGGCCTTCTATTTACTGGAGCTATCGCCGGACCGCACGGACTGCGGCTGATTAGTGCGAGTCATGAAGTGGAGCTGATGTCGGAGATTGGCGTAGTATTTCTTCTTTTTGTCATTGGCATAGAATTTTCGCTGAAGGGATTGTCCAGCGTAAAAAATACAGTGTTTTGGGGTGGTCTTGTGCAGGTAGGGGGCACGATAGCCCTTACCTTTTTGGCAGCTACCATGCTGGAATTGTCCTGGGAGCAGTCCGTGTTTCTTGGCTTTTTATTATCCCTGAGCAGTACGGCCATCGTCTTAAAAATCCTGCAGGAACGCGGCGAAATTCGTTCACCACACGGCAACGTGACGGTAGCCATTCTGATATTCCAGGATATCATTGTCGTGCCTATGATGCTGGTCACACCCATCCTTGCGGGCCAGTCAGAAGATCCGTTAAACACAATGCTTCTCCTAGCAGGAAAGGTCATCCTTATTGTATCCGTAGTGATATTAATGGCGAAATATCTGGTACCCGGCATATTGCGCCAGGTCGTGGCGACCCGCAGTAAAGATCTGTTTATCCTGACCATTGTGGTGATCTGTTTTGCTACAGCCTGGCTGACGTCATCGCTGGGACTTTCACTGGCACTTGGTGCCTTTTTTGCCGGACTTATTATCAGTGAATCTGATTACAGCCATCAGGCCACGGCCAATATTCTTCCCTTCAGGGAGATATTCATGAGTTTCTTTTTTGTGTCTGTGGGCATGCTGCTAGACCTGCAATTTTTTATTGAACACTTTTTTATATTAATTCTGCTGACACTTGCGGTCATTTTCGGCAAAGCACTGGTGGCCATGCTATCCGTCTTTTTACTGCGGTATCCGCCGCGAACGGTAATATTAACAGCATTGAGTTTATTTCAGGTTGGTGAATTTTCGTTTTTATTATCCACTACTGGGATGCAGTACCAATTGCTGGATGGCGACATTTATCAATATTTTCTCGCCATTTCCATAATGTCCATGGCAGCAACACCATTTGTGATGAACGCCGGAGAACGCATTACGGATAAAATACTTAATACCCCTATCCCCCGTGCCATGCGTTTTCGGTTCCAACTGAGGCAAAAATCAGATGTTGATGCCGTGGTTGAGGAAATGCAACTGACGGACCATATTGTAATTATTGGCTACGGGATCAATGGTCAGAATGTGGCCCGTGCAGCGCGGTATGCTGAATTACCATACCTGATTATCGAACTGGATCCGGATGCAATTAAAATTGCAAATGAAATGAATGAACCAGTACTTTATGGGGATGCCGTAAGCGATCTGATTTTGGAACAGGCCAATGTTCCTGAAGCACGGGTAATTGTCGTTGCCATTTCCGATCCGGCTGCCACTAAAAATATTATACGGAGTATACGGATGATTTCAGAAACAGCTTATATTATTGTCCGCACACGTTATTTAAAAGAAATAGATGAAAATCTAAAACTAGGTGCGGATGAAGTCATTCCTGAAGAATTCGAAACCTCCATCGAAATATTTTCACGGACCCTGAAACAATACTTAATTCCTGCGGATAAAATCAAGGCATTTACGAATGAAATTCGTGCAGATAATTATGACATATTACGGCATATTCGCACGAATGACGCAAAAATACCACGTATTTCAGCATACATTCCAGATATGGAAATTGTAGCCCTCCACGTCCAGCGCGGGCGCAATGCAGTTGTAGGTCGTTCCATCCGGGAATCAGCCATCCGTACGCAATATGGTGTCACTGTGTTGGCCATAAAAAGAAATAACGAATTTATTTATGATATCAATCCGGATGTCAAAATCCTGCAGAATGATATCGTTTATATCTTCGGCGATCCGGCTCAAGTGGCAGGCTTAAATAAATTGCTCGAAATGGGATAGATAGAGGACGTTGGTCGTTGGTCGTTGTTTATTGTTTGTTTCCGCCCACTAGGGATGATTTGATGGGCATTATCATCAATTGTTTGGCGTTAGTTTCCCCTAAACTCCACACATCAAACCTATGGGCCTACGCAGCTGTAGGCAGGCATCCCGAGATTATTTCTTATGCACCGCAGAAGAATATAAAATGGTGTATATTCGCAACAACAATATGTTTGATGGCTCATGGCATCCTGGCCCTCTTTTCCTTCGTTTCCTAGTATGAATCAGACGCGTCTCGCGTATTGTCCCCAACTTGTCATTCAACCAAACCTACCTTATGAGAAAACTACAACTTATATTCTGCCTCCTCCTGGCCTCGGCGGGACTGTATGCCCAGCTGAGTGTGACCGGCAAGGTGACCGACGGCGACGGGCAAGCACTCACCGGTGTAAACATCAATGAAGAAGGAACGCTCAACGGCACCGTATCGGGCCTGGACGGCAACTTCTCCCTGCAGGTAGCCTCAGCGAATGCCACCCTGCTCTTTAGCTATATCGGCTACCGGGCGGAATCTGTGGCCCTGAATGGCCGCAACACCCTGAGCCTGGTCATGACGGAGGGGATCACCCTGGGCGAGGTCAAGGTAGTGGGCTCCCGTAGTCTCAACCGATCGACCACCAACTCTGCTGTGCCGATTGATGTGATCGACATCGCCAATATGCCCACCCGCTACGGGCAGGTGGAGATCAACCAGATCCTCCAGTATGCCGCCCCCTCCTTCAATGCCTCTAAACAATCGGGCTCGGACGGGGCCGACCATATCGACCCAGCCAGCCTACGTGGACTTGGTCCCGACCAAACGCTTGTACTCATCAATGGCAAGCGCCGGCACCAGTCGTCCTTGGTCAACGTATTCGGGACGCGCGGCCGGGGAAATACCGGCACAGACCTGAATGCCATACCTGTGGCGGCGATCAAACGGATCGAAGTACTCCGCGATGGTGCCTCGGCACAATACGGCTCGGATGCCATCGCAGGCGTGATCAATATTGTGCTGAATGACCAGGTCGGCGAACTGACCGGGAGCCTCACCTATGGTGCTTACAATACAAATGCGAACGGTGATTTTGCGGATGGCACAGCCAACGCATCGGGTAAAAATCGATTATATGATGATGATCGTTCTTTAGACGGACAAAATGTTCGTCTGGCAGCCAATTACGGGTTACCGATTG
>JBBQMA010000223.1:0-5360 GCA_038328415.1 Chitinophagales bacterium
AAAGGTGCCCCCTGCGGGCATTGGTCGCCGAAGCCTTGGCGAAGGCGAATCAGCTACGTGCTGGGGGCGAGCTGTTCGAGAACGGTTTTAATTAAGAAATTGATTATCTGTTCAAATGTGCTTTTAATCCAAAAGTTAAAAGAGGGATAGTTTTCGAGAATCAGCTTTTTTGCAATACAAAACATTGATTATCAGTCGAAATTATTCTGCATTCCATTCATTTTGGACAGTAGTGATTCAATCCTATATGATTACGCCTGCCTTACATCCAAGGTCGCTAGTCTCGCTCTACCCTGTACAAACACCAGTCCCGTAGTCGCTCCGCTTCCTGCAAGGGTAGCCACGGAATAATTTCTGTCCCCGATGCGGTGTGTAACGTCACGGTGCGTAGACCCAACCGACGCTGTATAGGCGATGCATGAAGAGAGACACTCTGTACCTTGAAGGCCGGCAACAGCGTGACCCTCGGTGTAAACCAGCCACTCCGCAGTATGATAAGATCCTTGTTGACAAACCAGCGCCAACGACGGGTGCGTCGACCAGTGGCGTACCAGCTCCAACCCAGCCAAACCAATGCCCAGGATGCCAACACAGGCTCCGCAGTCCATAACATCACAGCAGCAATAGCTCCCGGCAGTAGCCCCATCCATACCCAGCGATACCAGCGATAACGATAATCGACGCCCTGCCAGCTACCTGGCTCGCGTGACTCTTCGGGAAAAACCAGATCATGCACCTGGTCCAGTTGGCCGGCATACATGCCCGGAATCATCACATGTTTTTGACCGCGCTTCATCTCCGCCAGCGCCTGAGAAAATTCCAGTTTGAATAAGCCAAAAAAGCGCTGGATCGGATTTTGTGACCAGGTCAGGGATTGCAGTTTCTGACCGCTGACAACGACCTCACGGATTGTCAGCAACCCCGAATGGATGCGGAATCGACTGCCATCCACATACACGGCCAGATCGGCATACTGCACCATGATCCGCACGACACTGGCAATCACTACGCCAGTACCGATCACCCCAAAAATGACCAGGATGGCCATCATCGATTGCAAAGCCTCACCGGCCTGCTCGATCTGCTCATCCGAAAAGACATTAAATTGATTCTGCACATCATCCCATAACCCCACCGCCAACAATAAAACAATGCCGATGGTGCGCAAGTGATTCTGGCTAAGGCCGGTCTTAAGCAGGTCAAGGGCACTTAATGTAAAAAGCATGTGTTCCTGCGCAATCGGCTCTTCTGTTTGTTCTTCCAGATTCGAAACTGGATGAGCGGCTACTCCCCCTCTAAATAACACAAAACGCAACGCCTCTGCCTTCACCATATCCAGCGCCTTGATAGATACTTCCGCACCCGATGCGCCTGCCGTTTCAATGATGACTTTGGTGGTCCCTGTAAGGCGATGCACCATCGTCTGTTCCAGATTAAGACTCTGGATGCGATCGAGCGGAATTGTTTTTTTTGCTTTTTGAAGCCAACCACTATGAATGATCAGCCGGTCGCCATCGATCCAAAACCGGTAATAAAAATGATTGATAATCGCAAACACCAGCATGCCTGCTGCAATGATCAATACGATAAGCAAAAACCAGGATGTCTTGTTGGAATTGGGTCGGATAAAAAATAGGACAAATACCGGCCACAACTGACGCAGTACGAACTGAGCATAGGAGCCGAGTATAAATACTATAGCCCAGGGTGATTGTCGTGCCGGTTGCGTGAATGGTGTAATCATGATTTTATATAATCCCAAAATGCCCAAACTTTCCGATGCCTGAGATAGTCAGGATCCCGCTCGTTATTAAATGCCTCCCGCTCAAAACTAATGCCCATATACGCCTCCATATGCTTTTGTCCGCGTAAACGACCTACTAAATATTCGCCCAAATACCAAAAATAAAAAGGCAGAATTCCTGTCTCCAATTGTTGGAGCAGATGAATGCGTTCATGCCGCAGCAACTGGTCAGTCGTATGCAGGTGCCTGAAAAAAATAAATGGAAACACCGCCATTCCAGAATATACCAGTGGCATCCAGCGCCACCACCATCCACCGCGAATGATCAGGCCCTTCATTCCTGCTCCTGCTTGGTCATTACCTGGCCCAACACAAAATCTTTCAGTTTTTCGGCAGTCTCACCGTTCAATCCTGGTATGCTCAGATCGCTGGTGCTTTTGCCAGCGGTATAGACCTCCATCGTGGACAGCCCATATATCTTTTCAATGGGTCCCTGTTCGATTTCTACATGCTGAATCCGGTTGTACGGCACGGAGGTCACCGAGTGCCACAGCCAGCCACTGCGATACGTGATATCCTTTTGCCGCAACATGTACTTCTTGGAACTATATATCTTTTTCAGCGCCATATTACCCCAGAAAAACAAGATCACCGGCACCACGAGAAATACCAAAACCTTCCATTCATGTACGATGAAATACGCGACCACTATGCCGATAAGCAATAACGCACTCAACACCCAAAGCCTGCGCAAGGCTACCTTCAGCCATAGGGGACTTATAGATTCATAATCCCCTTCCGGCAAGGGCGGCAAGCGATCCGGATGCACCGGAAGATTTTCCCAGGGCTCCTGTGTCGGTTGCTCGTCCGCACCTGCTATCAATCCTTGTAAAACAGCCATTTCCCAAGTTCTTTTACCGTCACTTTTTTACCGTACATCAGAATGCCGACGCGATAAATCCTGGCGGAAATCCAAACAAAAAATACAACCGTCGCAGCAAGTAACACCACCGAAAGGGCAATCTGCCACCAAGGCACATCAAATGCTAATCGAGCTGGCATCACGATAGGCGAAAACAGCGGGAAGATCGATGCCCACACCGCTAAGGTGCTGTGTGGTGACCTCACGCTGACCATCATGATATAAAAGGCGATCAGCACTGGTATAGAAATCGGCAAGGTGAGGCTCTGACTATCGGCGATATCATCACCTACCGCCGAACCCACCGCTGCAAATAGCGATGCATAAAGCAGGTAGCCCAATAAAAAGAAAACAAGGAAAAGCGGAACGATAATCCACCATTCGATCTGGCCGAGCTCCTGCATCGCCATGGCTATCATACTCTGCATATCGTCAGGGTCGATCTGCTGTGCCGCAGCTCCGGCACCCTGCATTTGGGTGGTATCAAAACCAAAGATCAGATTGACCAAAATGCTGATCAACGGGATAAGGATGATCCACACTAAAAACTGGGTCAGCCCTACAGCACCCACCCCGATGATTTTACCCATCATCAATTGGAACGGACGGATGGTAGAGATCATGACTTCCACGATACGGTTGGTCTTTTCCTCCATCACACTACGCATGATCATCATGCCATAAATAAATACGCCCAGGTACATCATAATCCCCATGATGAAGCCGATGCCGGCACCGATAGCCGTGCGCATCGACGAAAGCTCCTGGGTCTCATCGGCGATGGGCATTGGGTCGATTCGCACTTTGGTGCGCAGGCTTTCAACTACTTTGGGGTCGAGTTCCAGGGTAGCAATTTTGTATTCCCGCAGGCGGGCGCTCAGGGCATCCTTGATGGCACTTTCGGCATCGAGACTGAGTTGGTTGTCGCTGTAATATTGTACCGTATGTTCGGTGGTCTGGATGTCGGAGAGCGGGGGGATGACCAGCACACCGTTGTACTCTTCACGCAGGGTTTTTGCCTTGAGGGAGTCCAGGGATTCCTTGGGAAAACTGAAAAAGATGGTCGCATCATCCTTGATCGCTTTGCGCATCATGTCCGACTCATCAATCACCGCTATCTTCCTCGCTTCATCGCCTTCGTACGACATAATAAAGCCAACAAAAATAAAGAACACCAGGAAGGCCAACGGCGTCAGCAGGGTGGTCAGGACAAAGGATTTTTTCTGTACCCGCGAGAGGTATTCGCGCTGTATGATTAACCACAATTTACTCATGCTTCACGGTTTGAAGGTTGATCAATAGTCATGCCCTGCTCCTCGACGGTGCGGATAAAAATTTCATTCAACGAAGGCAGGATCTCGGTGAAATCACGCACATACACACCGCTTTGGATCAGGCGGGAAAGAAACTGATTGGATAAGTGCTCCTCCGGAAAATGAAGGATGATCCGTCCCGGCCCTTGTTCTTCTATTTTCTGCCCTTCGAGCAGACTGGAAGAAAGCTCTCCGGTAAATTCGTAGCTGAACAGGTTCTTCTTTCGTTCCTGGCGTAGATCGGTAACATTGCCCTCCAGCACATTTTTGCCGCGATTGATCAGAACAATCCGTTCGCAAATTTCCTCTACCTGCTCCATGCGGTGGGTGGAAAAAATAATGCTGGCGCCCTCATTTCGGAGCTGGTGGATTTCGTCTTTTATCAGGTTGCTGTTGATCGGGTCCAGACCAGAAAAGGGTTCATCCAGAATAATAAGTTTAGGCTTGTGAATGACGGTGGCGATAAACTGAATTTTCTGCTGCATCCCTTTACTCAGCTCCTCCACTCGTTTATTCCACCAGTCGCGGATTGCAAATTTATCCATCCAATAGTCGATGGCCTTGTTAGCATCGGTGGCAGATAATCCTTTAAGCCGGGCGAGATAAATCAGGTGTTCACCCACTTTCATCTTCTTATATAGTCCCCGTTCTTCGGGCATATAGCCGATGATTTCCGGATGGTCAATATTCAGTGGGATGCCATCAATGAGAACGCGGCCACTGTCAGCGCGGGTGATGGAGGTGATAATGCGTATCAACGAGGTCTTGCCGGCACCATTGGGGCCGAGCAGACCGAAAATGCTTCCCTTAGGCATATCAAAGGATACATCGTCCACGGCCAGCGTGGTCTGATAGGCTTTGACCACATGGGATAACTCCAGAATATTGGACATAGGCTTGTATTTGGCTCGAAAATAGGCCGAGTATTGGAACAACCTGTGATTTTATAGAGAAAATGGCGGAATTCATCGATGAAAGCACGACTTTCGGTTCCAAATCATCTCCAATACGATTCCGGATGGATCATTCCTGGTTGTTTATCATAAACCCTACTGCCGGTAAAGGCCAGGCCAAACGCAGTTGGCTAAGCCTGAAACCGTTGGTGGAGGCATCAGGCGTTTCCTACACCGTCTGTGAGTCCGCATACGCCGGTGACATCACCCGTTTAGCAAGGGCAGCAGGTTGCGCCAGGCCCTGCCATCGGATAGTTATCATCGGTGGCGATGGCAGTATGCATGAGGCCGTCAACGGCTTAATGACCTCTGGGCTGCCGATCGATCAATTACCTGTGATTTCACTCTTGCCGGCCGGGTCGGGCAACGACTGGGCCAAATACTGGCGCTTACCCCATGATCCAATAAAGTGGTGGACAATGATGGCT
>JBBQMA010000224.1:0-5339 GCA_038328415.1 Chitinophagales bacterium
AATACCCTCTGACCACGTACGATAGTAGCCTGATCGAGGATCACCTCTCCATCGGGATTTGAAAAACCGGTCATGGGTGGCGCATCAAAGTAGGTCTGATATCCAATCATGCCAACACCCGCCAGACTGATGATTAAAATAAAAGTGAGTGGGCCCCACCAGTTGCGGGTATTCATCAAATAATCAATCGGTTTTTTTCTTTGGTTTATGTTATTTTCATGGGTGTTCATAAAACTTGGTTTAAGAATAATAAATTGAATAACTCATCCCTTTACGCTAAAGCACCCTTCCAGTATCCGAATGAAAATCAGGAAAAGTGTACTTGAAATGTGCGCGTCGAGCAATCAATACCCGGGCAATTGCGAACAAAGTAGAAGGCTAACTTGTATTCATTTGTGTTTAATTACGTTTTAAGAGTCTTTTGTCTTCATTTAAGGTAAAAAAAGGGGACATCTCCATTATTGCGCATCAATCCGTCAAGCGAGTGGTCCCATTCCTTATCTGCTCGCCTAACTTAGCCAGTGTTGTCGTCTCAAATTCACATTCCAGCGCCGCCTTGGTATGCTTCCAAAATTCGTGCACCGGACAAGGTTTCTTCTCACCGCAACCCGGTAATCCGAGCAGACACGTATCAAAAAAATCCTGTCCTTCAAAAAGATGGACAATATCCAGCAATACCAATTTTTCAGGCGACACATTCAAAGCTACCCCCCCATTTGGGCCCCTGTACGACAGCAGGATTCCCTTTTGGGTTAGCACTTGCAGGATTTTGGTCAGGAAATGAAACGAAATATTCAAGTCCTTGGCCATATCCCGAATTCCGGTATATCCACTTTGGCGGTTTTGGGATGCCATATACAATAAGGCCCGCAACCCGTTGATGCAGGCTTGAGATAGTACTTGCAAGCTATTAAAGATTTAAGACTCCGAAGTACAAATATAGGACCAATTTTATATTGTCAGCAAATTTGTATGAAAAAAATTATAAACTTTTTTGAATTTCAGGGACTAGCCTATCTCTAAGTTGGATTTCCGTGATAAGCTTTTAATGATCCGGTGTGCATAATCGCGACGTTCCTGAGCACCTTCAATACCCATCCTGACGAAGTCCTTTAAGTCATGAACCTTGTCCAATTCCATTAAATTAACCTTCTGTATTCCGGATGGGCTCAGAAGTGCATCAGAGAGATAGCATAGAAATACAGGATCACGGGACCCTTACTGTTAAGCAGGATTTTATCCTTTTATCAAGGGAATGCGCGCCAGTTCCATGCCATTTGGAGCAAAAATTTCCAGCAGATACCATCCAACAGGCAACGCGGTGACATCAAATTCACATTTTCCATCCTGAACTGGCAGGATAAAACTAGCTGCTTCCGTGCCCGTCAAAGTAAACAATTTGAGATGAAGGGTTTCGGAATTGCCTGGACCCGTTAGGTGAGTGATACCTACAGTAGGATTGGGGGTTAAAGTCCATGATTGTCCATAAATCTCATTCTCCAGGGCAGATATGAGTTTTCCGCAATTAGGCTGGTTGACCCATTTGGTTCCGTTGGGAAACGTGAAGCAGGCCAGCCAACTATAGCCAGCATCTGAAACGCAAAACCACTCGGGTAATGGCAAATTCAATTCCCTTCCATAGTAGGCATGTTGCATATACTTATCCTTCCTTTCAATAAGTCCCGGATACGGATAAACCGAGAAGGTATCCCCCCATTCGACAAAAGTATAACGTTGTACCTCGTGCCCCATCAAATCTACCGTATCTACATCCTGGATGGTGATTGGCGTTTCTTCACAAAAGTCACCGGGTGTGTAGACTATTTGACCGGGCCCCGGATTCTCCCCATCGAGCAGCCAGATATGTCGAAATGTATCCCTGTCCCCATTTTTTTCAGGCAAACCAGCGACAGCCAGCCAAAAACTATCTTTTCGTAAAAACAATTCACCGGATGTCGTATCAATCTTGGTCGCCTTATATTCCTTACTCGTATTGAAATAATTGACCACTTGCCACACCTGTCCTTTGTACAAGGTGTCACGATCTGTGGCCTCCCACCGACTATAGCCTTCAAATGGACCGGAAAAGACGATTTGATTATGATCAAATTCCCAAATAGATTCAGGTGGAAATACAAACTGGCCAAAGGTGGCTGTCACGAGCAGGAAGGCCATGAAAGGCACCAGAATGAGGCGTTGGAGAAATGTGTTCATCGGGGATGAATTTTTCCGGAGGATGGAGCCGGGGTGAACAAAAAAATAAACTTAGTAAAGTTAATGGAATTCCGGACCTCAAAATGAAATGGCAACAATATCATTTTTACAGCAGTGCAAATCTTAACCATTAGAGATCAGCGTTTTAGATTATGAAATCGATGAGACTGACAGGTGGCGATGAAGAGTTTATTAAAACCTCTCCTCTACCAACTCAAAGACTTAAACTCATGTCAAATCAAGCAGGACTTTGAGGTTATTGTCCAACTGCTGCCGGTGTGAAGCAATGAGCTGACCTGTTTTGTGTAAAAAACGTCGATTATCAACCGCGCGGAGTTGGTCAATCATGATGTCACAATCCTGCGTCAATCCAGCAGTTCCGGAGGCAAGATGCAATCTCAGAATGGTTGCACCAGGACGGATATTTGTTGTCAACGGGCAAATGAGTGTGGAAGGATGGATGTCATTCAAAAGGTTTGTTTGAACAACGACAACGGGTCTGACCTTGCCTGGTTCCGTACCCTGCCGGGGGTTCAGGTCGGCCACCCAGACTTCGTATTTTTTCATAGAAGATTAGTTTTCGTTCATCAAATCATCTTCCATAGCTTCGAAATCCGACAATACCTCCAAAGAACTATCCGCAATTAAAGCCGATTCCCGTCGCAATTGCTCTGCAAGTAAACGTCTTTTTTGGTATCGGTTGTAATAAGCCAAGGCTTCATTCATATAGGCATTTCTGTTTTTTTTCAGGGTGCTGGCGAGTATTTCTGTCTCAGTGAAAATAGCGTCCTGCAATTTCAACGAAAGATTTTTCATGAATAGTGATACTTTAAGTAACACCAAATGTATATACTTTTTTTCAATAATACTAGATTCCATATAAAAAACCGCATTGAATATTTCAATACTAGTATTCCTACAAATTGTCTATTCATTGAAAAAAACCTTATTTTTATCCATGATAACAACCAAATCATTTTTCACTGTAGCACTATTGGTTTGGACATTGTCGACGATCAATGCCCAATCCGACTTCTGCCCTACCCTCTCCCAGCTTGGGCTTATATTTTGCGATGACTTCGAAAATACCGGACCTCTATCTGACCGTTATTTTGAAATAAATACCAATGCCGGCGATTTTATCGCTCTCGACAATGTCGGCCGCGACAGCTCGCGAGGCATACGTGTCAAATGGCAGGCTGGCGAAGTGGCAGCAGGTGGATTAAGCAAATCGTTTGGCCGTACACCCTCCAATTACATTGGAAAAAACGCAGCCTTTCCAGACAGCACCTTCACGGAAATCTATTGGCGCATGGACGTGCGCATGCAGGAAGGCTGGCAGGGCGGCGGACCCGCTAAATTATCACGTGCGCTATGCATGGCGAATGCCAACTGGGCCACCGGTGCGATGGCCCACCTCTGGAGTGGCGGCGCCAATGATCATTTTATGGGCATGGACCCTGCCAGCGGCATCGATGTCAACGGCAACCTAGTCAGCACCAAGTACAATGATTTTGCCAACCTCCGATGGATGGGCTTTAAATCAGGAAATATCCCTCTGTTCAATGATGCACATGCGGGCCGGTGGTTCTGCGTGGAAAGTCACGTTAAATTAAATGCCGTCGATGCCACCGACGGGATTTTTGAATTCTGGATTAATGACACCTTTCAGGCCGGCAGCTATAATCTCAACTGGCATGGCGACTGGAATGCCAATCCAGCCAATTATGGTTTTAATGCACTATTTTTTGAGAATTACTGGAACGCCGGATCACCGGTCGAACAAGAGCGGTATTTCGATAATTTAGTCATCTCTACCCAACCAATTGGATGTGCAAATGCCGTATCATCTACATCAAATGAAAAACCAAAAATAAATTACATCCAACCCACAACGCAAGGTTTTTCCTACCATCTGCCGTCCAATGAATCCGTCATTTTATCCATTTATTCTGTCCAGGGCCAACATGTATTTTCACAAAATATACAGGGATCGGGCTTCCAGAATTATCCTTCAGTGATGATACCGGGATTATGGTTTTATACCATACACCAATCTCATCAACTGATTGAATCCGGAAAGATTCACCTACCCTAACCTGTTGTATCGCTTAGGGGCCCTTGATCCTACTCGAATGGATGTCACGTTACAATTTAGTAAACAGTAATAATTCAACGCCATTCTTTGTTTCCAGCCGTATCCAATATGCACCTGCCGGAATTCCTTGTACATCAATGGTCAGATTCAGACGGCTCCCTTTAGCTACAGACGCGGCCAATGATCTGCAAAATACATCCATAAGCGACCAGTGCAAATCCTGATCATTTGTAAAAAGCAATTCAACAGAAATCTCATTGTGGACAGGGTTGGGATAAAGCCTTGCATAAAGAAGGTCAGGCAAATTGGAATTGCCACTACCTATCTCCACGACCCCGCAATAGGTAGCTTCGCAATCGGCGCAGTCTGTGATCGTGACGCAATAGTTGCCGGGAGCTAGATTTTGTATCCCGGATGTCGTCGATCCATCATCCCATAAAAAGGCATAAGGAAGACACCCGCCTTGTGGATCGAGCAGAATGGATCCATTCTGCTGCCCGCTTTGAGTCATCATAATTAACTCATTGAATAACCATACAGGTGGCTGGCTGACCGTATATGGGCCATATACCGCTGAATTTCCAGTCTCTGACGTTATGATGCAGGAATAATTCCCGGCAGGCACATGTTGGAGCAGGACTCCAGTGTCCGGCAATCCAATCCAGGCAATATGCTGACCCGGTGTCCCCCCAGACAGCGTTAAATAAATAGAACCCGTTGCATCGTCAGGACAGGACACATCCGTTATGGCCGCGACCACCCCAGGTAAGCTCGAAATAACTATCACCACCTGACATTCTGTATCTGTATAACAGCCATCGGAAACCGTTAGACAAACGGAATAATCTCCGGCCTGAGGATACAAATGGACTGGCTGAGGATCTACACTTCCGGATTGATCACCAAAATCCCAATTAAATACTTTGGCATTCTTAGATGTATTCGACAATGTAAGGGCATCAAAATAAATGGTTGGAATAAATCCTGCCTGCGCTACATAAGGTGATACATCTATATTCGTCGCCGA
>JBBQMA010000225.1:0-5323 GCA_038328415.1 Chitinophagales bacterium
CATGGAAGGTCATTTGACGAAGTACCGGTCCGGCGGTGGAGCGGGCATATTCCATCATGGCTTTAAATTCCAGCCCCTTCGAACTGGCCATCGCTACCGGCGCTCCGGTGGAAGCATCTACAAGCAGCTCACCATCGGACCCACTCTCCATCCAGGATCCACATGCGTAATTTCCCAATAGTTTAACCATTATTCCATGCTTTTATGCAAAGGTAGAAAAGGGGGGCGGGAGTTAGGCAGCAGGTCGTTGTTATTCGACATTGGGGCCTTGAGCTAAGTGGGTAGCGCAATCCATTCATCCGACAAAAAATGCCATTTAGTGGTTCAAAAATGCCGCTCGCCCAAAATGACATTGCGTAGCCATAAAACATTCGATGTTTGTGTCATCAAAACATACATTATGTTCCGATCGACTTACCTATTCTTTGCTTTTTTGGCGTTGCCATTGGCTTTCCTTAGTGCGCAAACCCAAACCATTCGCGGCACAGTCGTCGACAGGCACTCTGAAATGCCGCTCATTGGGGCTACAGTTCAAATCGTGACCACGGATGCGTTGCAGGGCGTTGTGACTGATGAAAATGGCCGCTTTGCCTTCCAGGATATACCTGTTGGGCGCCATGCTCTGGCGATATCCTATTTGGGATACGAGTCCAGTCAGGTACCCAATATCTTGGTTACTGCAGGGAAAGAGGTTATACTAACTATAGCCCTGTCCGAGTCGGTCATTGCGCTCGAACAGGTAGTAGTGCGTGGAGATTTGGACAAACAGCGCACGGTCAATGAGCTGGCAACGATCTCAGCACGGCAGTTTAATACCGAAGAAGTACTCCGTTATTCCGGTGGCCGAAATGATATTGCCAAACTGGTTGCCAACTTCGCTGGTGTAGCTGCCAATAATGACGCCCGAAATGACATCGTCATCCGGGGCAATTCGCCCACCGGCGTATTATGGCGTGTGGAGGGTATCCCCATGCCCAATCCCAACCATTTCAGTACCCTTGGCACGACGGGTGGTCCGGTTAGTGCATTGAATCCTAATCTAATTGCCGAGTCCGACTTTCTTACCGGTGCCTTTCCTGCAGAATATGGAAATGCGCTTGCCGGTGTGTTTGATATTCATCTACGGAAAGGCAACCGGGAACACTATGAAGGGATGTTCCAGCTTGGCGCCTTTTCCGGACTGGAGGCATTGGTTGAAGGACCGTTAAATCAAAAGGCAGGGGGATCGTTTGTAGTGGCTTACCGACATAGTTTTGTTGAGTTGGCCAAGGTAGCGAATCTTAGATTTGGTACCAACGCTACGCCAAGATATAAGGACCTTACCCTGAATGTTTACCTCGGCAAAACCAAAGCAGGTCGATTTTCGGTATTCGCTATAGGCGGAACCAGTGCTATTGATTTTCTGGCGGCTGAGCTTGATTCCAACGATTTATTTGCGCGACCAGACAGGAATGCCTACAATACATCAAAATTTGGAGTTGCCGGAGTCAAACATCAGTTGCTTTTAGGTGACAAATCGTATTTGCGTTCGGTATTTAGTGTTTCCCATACCGGTGTGCGATATGAGGAAGATGACCTTCAACAGGAGCCCGGTTCGATATACCCGATTGTAAATGTTTCGGATAATCTAACAGCCTACCGCTTCAGTTCATTCTACAACCGTAAAGTCAACCGGAAACTCACGTATCGAACAGGTATATTACTGCAACATCTAGCGTTGAAGACCATTGTGGATTCAAGAGATAATACCCCGGATTTTGACGGTGACGGCCGGCCTGACTGGGTGGATGTACGCGATTTTGACGGCGGATTTCAACAACTGGAATATTGGATCCAAAGCCAGTATCGTCTAAGTGAACACTGGACAATGAACACGGGTATGAATACCTTATTTTTTGGCAAAACGAACGAACTGGTTGTAGAGCCGAGATTGGCAATTAACTGGCAGTTTACACCGCGTCAAAAACTAAATCTCGGCTATGGCATCCATCATCAAACACAGCCGTTGCCGGTATTTTTTTATCGTGATGAGCAACCTGACGGAAGTACTATTTTAGTAAATGACAAGCTTAGAATGACCAGAAATCAACACTTTATTCTTGCTTATGAATATACACCGGGATCTGAATGGCGATTCAGAGCGGAGGCATATGCGCAATGGCTGGACAAGGTCCCTGTTGATCCATACAAATCCTCGTTCTCCCTATTGAATGCAGGAGCCGATTTTGTTTTTCCTTCCCGTGGAAGTCTGGCTAACAAAGGGACCGGAATGAATAAAGGATTGGAGTTTACAGTAGAAAAATTCTTTTCGCACAATTATTATGGATTATTTACGGTCAGTATATTTGAGTCAACCTACAAAGGAAGTGATGGCATTGAACGAAGTACGGCCTTCGACGGACGGTATGTGCTCAATCTTCTGGGAGGACGCGAATTTGCGCTGGGCAAAAGCGGTCGGCATTTCCTCACGCTGGACACCAAATTCACGATGGCCGGCGGACGTCCATTCACACCTGTCGATTTGGCAGCCAGTCAACTAGCTGGGGAAGAAGTCCTGAAAGAAGATGAGGCGTTTTCGGATCGTCTGGATGATTATCTTCGGTGGGACGTTAAATTTGGGTTCCGAATAAATAGTGCTCGGCGTAAAATGTCACAAACTTTTTTTCTCGATTTTCAGAATGTCACTAATAATGAAAATATTTTTACTATCCGTTACAATCCGGTCCAAAATGATGTAGGGAGAATAAATCAGATTGGATTTTTCCCGGATGTATTGTATCGTTTGGAATTTTAGAAGTAGGTATGCAAAACAGGAGTAGATGTATAGAATAACAGGGCTCACTACTGTCCAAAAAGAATGGAATGCAGAATAATTTCGACTGATAATCAATATTTTGTATTGCAAAAAAGCTGAATACCGAAAACTATCCCTTTTTTAACATTTGGACTAAAAGCACATTTAATAAGATAATCAATTTCTTAATTAAAACCGTTCTCGAACAGCTCGCCCCCAGCACGAAGCTGACCGGCCCGAAGGGGGCGCCTTTTTATGTGTGAGCTCACGGACCCCCAAAGGGGCGAATGTCCAGTGGACATTCGGTGAGCGAACCGAGCGCTCCCGTGCAAGGCTTATGTAATGCTATTTAGAATTTTTACACCAATTTCATCACTATCTAGCGAGCCTTTCGAGAACAAGCGGCCGTACGCCAGTCAGGCAGGCCTACCAATTGGCAGGTAGATTTTTGGTTACTTTTTGCCGCCACAAAAAGTAGCAAGCCTCGCCGGCCAATGAGGCGGTGCCGGACCAAATAAGTTGTCATCAACTTCAAGGCCATACACTAGGCACAGGGCGGAGTATAGCCCTTTGTAAATTATTATCTATTTGGGGTACATCAGAATGGAAATGGAGAAAGGCTTAAAAATTATTTTGGACGCCTGTGAGTCACGACCCCTTCATAGTTTCCTCCCGCTTTCTTTTGAGCTGCTTGAAATAGGACGGGGACAGTCCAGTTATTTTCTTAAACTGGTTGGACAAATGGGCCACGCTACTATAATCCAGTTTATAGGATATCTGCGTGAGGTTCAGTTCATCATAGAGGAGCAATTCTTTTACTTTTTCTATCTTATGAAAAATAATAAATTGCTGAATAGTTATACCTTTAATTTCTGAAAACGTATTTGCCAAATAGGTATAGTCATAATCCAATTTAAGACTAATATATTCTGAAAAATTAACTTTCGGCAACTCATCGGCATGATGAATCATTTCAATAATGGCTACCTTTATGCGTTCAACTAATATGCTTTTTTTATCATCCAACAATTCCAAACCATATTTAAGCAGGTTTTTTCCGATTTCATCGTGTTGCTCAGGAGTAATCTTACCAAACACGTCTACGACACCTAAATCCAATGAGGTATTTTCAATCCCCAATTTTTTAAGTTCTTCAGCAACGACCATCTTGCATCGCATGCTAACCATATATTTTATATATAATCTCATTGTTTATGATTTATATGGAGGTATAAACTGAATGATACAATTCGAGCACCCTTTTTCATTCCCAGTCCTTCCACTCCGCGTTAAAAATTGTTTCTGTCAATTAATTCGTTCATGTTCATGCGGCACTTGTATGACCTCTTGCAACAACACATCTGGCAAAGTACTAAGTAGACTGTTACAACTAGAACGCTTCCTTCGATTTGGACTTTTCATTTTACCAAAACAGCATTTGCAGACCAATCGAGGTAGCACCCCTTAATCTTCTAATAGTAGATGACCATCATTCAACTCCTTCCAATATAACTAGTATTTTGCCCTATTGCAAGGTGATTATTTGGAAAGAGTTGGGTCAAGAGTTATGAGCAATCCATCTAAACGGTCTACCATATACGCAACCCTTTACGATCAAAGATAAGAAATATATGTTCACCAAGAAGGTATTTCATGCCCCACACCGTTAAACCATCCCGCCTGAGAAAAACCCTTAAGATCAGGTAATGGACTAAGCGGTATTACGCTAGGGTTGGTGTAGCGCTTACTTGACTTCTTGTTTGAAAGGATGCCTATCTTTGTGATCCCGAAC
Organism: Chitinophagales bacterium; assembly: GCA_038328415.1. Taxonomy (GTDB): domain Bacteria; phylum Bacteroidota; class Bacteroidia; order Chitinophagales; family Saprospiraceae; genus JAGNXB01. The sequence goes on from JBBQMA010000225.1 coordinate 4,587, forward strand.
AACATGAAAGATCAATGAATCTATATCCTCAATAGATACCGCCTATTGTGTTTAGCATGGTAATAATGAATCCTTACAATCCGAATGATGCAAATATTCAAAGCGTTTACGTTTGACTCAGCCCATTACCTACCTCATGTGCATGAAGGCCACAAGTGCCGGAATATGCATGGCCATACCTACCGATTGGTTGTTTACCTGGAAGGGGATCTTGATCCCACACTTGGCTGGGTACTAGATTTCGCTGATATGAAGCATAGCGTTGTACCTATGGTCAAACTTTTGGACCACCAACTACTCAATGAGATTCCCGGCCTGGAAAATCCAACTTGTGAAATGGTTGCCATTTGGATTTGGAACTATATTAAACCACTTCTTCCTTCGCTCTGCAGGATAGAGTTGCATGAAACGCCCACCTCTGGTGTTATTTATATAGGTACTTAGACCTTGTCGAGCAATTGACAGGCTCTTCAGATCGTGTTGATTGCAGCGTCAGGGCCAATGTCCATATTTTACTCAGTGTTTTCTCTGGGCTTATATGAAGACCAGCCTTTTATATTTGCGGATGGTATGCCATTAATAAAAGGCTGCCCGCACTTTAGCGGGCAGCCTGGCACAGGAAAGAGAGCAAAATTCAGATCTTGACCTCGGTACACCAAGGCAGTCGTCATAAAACCAATATCTGTAATTAGTTTCCTGGCTAAGCCGGGTGGCTCAACCCATTTATCGTATTGAAT
>JBBQMA010000226.1:0-5313 GCA_038328415.1 Chitinophagales bacterium
TCGTGCTGTAGCTGCATCCCAGCGTGTCGGTCACCGTGAGGCTGTATTCCGCTTCCGCGAAAATTTCAATGGCAGGCGTGGTCTCGGAAGTGCTCCACGCAAAATCGTAAAAGGCAGGGTTTAGTTGGGTGTCGTAGAGGAAAGTGTCGTTGAGGCAGACAGCGAAATCATTTGTCAGAAGCGTTCCAGGAAATATCACATCCACGGAATCTGTGGATGTGAAGCCAAATATATCTGTGACGGTCACTTTGTAAAGGCCGGATTCAGTCACGTTCAACACACTGTCCATACTTCCGGTATTCCAGGTATAGTCGGTGTAAAATGCTTTGAATATATCGACTATCGTATCGCAAAATCCATATTCAATAACGATTTGGCGGGGAAGGTCTATCGGCGGAGCATATTTGTAACGGAGGTAGTTTTCCACATCCAAAATTTCAGATGTTCCCAAAGAATCAGAGAAAAATAATATCTCAACAATATCACCAATCCAACCCCGGCCAGTAAAGTTTCTTTCTTTGGAAAGATATTGGGCTACCAAATCCGCATTAGATATAAATGATACGATTGAATATTCTACGGGTTTTTGAATAGCCGTGACTGCCGTAACGGAACCATTGACCCTGCCAATGCCATTCCGCAAATCCGCAGAACTGAAAGCATTACTAATGAGTGGCGTTCCATTGCTGCCAACGAAATGTGGAGTAGTTGAATGACCGATTATTGTAGGGAAATTCTCCTGGGTGCCAGAAGAGTGTTTTATCACCATGCTGACAGAACGGACGTTTGTGATCTCACCAAAATCCATCCACGTATTGGCATCGGGAAATCGAAGTACATCCTTTCCATTGAGCATCGGAATACTTATAATGTGTTGCGGCTTGGAAACAGATATGGTAGTTGCATTGTGATCTGCATCGGCAATGTTGCCCCAGGAGATGACGTTGTTAGCACTCGAAACCGAAATGAGTGTGTCTGCGGCCAGCCAAAAAGTTAGAGAAGGATTTTGATTGGGGAAAAAGCAGTACGCTTCTTCCCGAATCTCTATAAACGAGGAGAGCGTATCCTGGCAACCACTACCCGTCACAAAAATTCTTTTAACTTCATAAAAACCAACCTGCGAAGACTCAAAATTGATGATAGATCCTGATCCTTGCTGTATTAAACTTTGCTCAGGATCGAAAACAAGCCAATCAAGTGATACAATCTCATCGAATGCAATGCTTGAAAAATCCAGAAGTTGGGTGTTATAATTCACGCAGTTGTTTTCAAACTGAAGGTCTGAGATGATATCAGATGGGACTTCAATAGTTTCATTTACTATTGATTCGCAATCTGCAGATGTAATTACTTTCAAGGAAACTTCATACGATCCCCCTTGTGAGAAGTCGAAAATGGGATTCTGAACGCTTGATGTTCCAGTGGATCCAAAACTCCATTCCCAGGAAGAGATCGCGCTTGCATCCTGAGACGAGGACTGATCCAAGAATTCTACTTGTTGTTCCGAACATAGAAAATCATAATCAAAACCTGCGATCGGACTGATTCCGGAAATTACCACGTCAGTACTCGCAGTATTCAGACATCCGTTGTCATTCTCCACTGTGACGGAATAGGTGCCGCTCACAAATATGGGAATAGAGGGCTCTACACTTCCGGTACTCCATCCGAATTGAAAATCAGAATTTTGACCGAGACTGGTTGTTAACTCTCCTCCCTCGCACAATAAATAAGAATCTTCCAGAATAATTTGATCTGGAAATGTGTCTAAGCCCACGAGAACCGAATTACTCACCCTCATACATCCGTCATTGTCAATAATTGTCACTTGATAGGTACCAGGAGACGAAATAAGAAATGAAGAATTTGTTGAACCGTCCTGCCATAAAAAATCGAAATCTGTTTCATTCAATCCGGTATCCCATAGGGAATCTGACCCGGAGCAAAGCATGAAGGATTCCAGAAAATTACCAGAATAAGTTACTATCGAACTGCCAGTTACCATATTGCCAAAGGTGGACAGGGCAGACACTTGATAATTTCCATTCTGGTTTACGTTTACCGTTCTTGTTGTTTGGCCATTAATCCAATTATAGCTTAAGAACCCAGGGCCTGCATCAAGTGTTATAGCACAGAAATTAGCAGGACTAACAATTGGCAATAAAGTTACCTGAGGCTGATATCTATTGAGTAGATAACTATTTATCGTTAGTTTCTGAGCTGCAGTCAGGGGATTGGAAAAAATTAAAATCTCTGCAATTCCTCCTTTCCAGCTGCGCGTTGCAAAGGTTCTGTCTCTTCCAACCACAAGATTGTCGAATGCGGAGGGAGTTGCCACAGACCCACTCACCGTTTTCCAATTGATTAAAGGTCCGAAACCGATACCTGGCGCATTGTTCACAGATAAATTTGTTCCAAAAAGGCCGGTGCTATAAAAATTTGCTGTGTTCAGGTTAGCAATGAGTAAAATTCTATTCTCAAGGCCTGACTGGCCCGTAATTAAACCATCAAAATCGTTGAATACAAGCGCATTGTCGTTGTAATTGATTACCACATACATCGCTGCAATTGTTAATCCTTGATTGATGTTCAAAAAGTCATTGACTCCGTCAAATGACAAATAATTTTGGTTGTTAATGAATGTTGAATTACTTTGAACAGAAGGATGAGAAACCAATGCAGTCTGTACAGCATTGCGGTTGTTGCCACTTTGATCGGTCCAAGTGAAGGTATTGCCTACTATTGAAGTCTGATCTCCGCGCAGCCAGAGCGAGAGGCCTGGAATATCTGTGGGAGTTTGGGCAAATCCCCATTGTGATATCACGGTCAGCAAACAAACTAACAAGAACCTGTACATAAGTGGCGATTTTTCGACAAAGTAAATATACTACTTTAGCCACCTATACGTGAAAAGAATGAAAAAGACACAATCAACAGTTGATCAAAATTATGATGCTGTTGAAGTCGGGCAGTTTGATATTCAGAAAGTGGTAAATGCCTACAAAAACGAATTAGGCATTGATATCTTAAGGTTTGTTAGAGAATCCGTATTGCATGTATATGCATGCGAACAGACTGGCCTTCGGTTTTACCGTGGAATAGACCCGGGAGATGGTCCTTTCTATGGATGTTTGATGAAATTCGACTGGTATTACATCGATTGGAAATGGGAGCATGAAGTTGTAAAATCGCTGCTCACATCAAGCGATCATTTGTTGGAAATCGGCTGCGGAAATGGAGGTTTCCTAAATGGGATTCGGGAAATATGTCCCAATTCTGAAGGAATAGAACTCAATGACAAAGCCGTTGAAAAAAGTAAATCGAGGGGTTTAAAGGTTAATAACAATTCTCTTGAAAGTCTTGTTGAGAAAAAGGCAAATACGCTGGATTACATTGTTTCATTTCAGGTGTTAGAACATGTGCAATATCCTGGCGCATTTTTAAAAAGTGCACTTCTATTACTCAAATCTGGCGGGAAATTGATAGTAAGTGTACCTAATAATGACTCCTTTATAAGACTCGACAAATTTAACACGTTGAACCTTCCTCCGCATCACATGAATCTTTGGGACGAAAGTTCTCTGACGAAGGTCAGTGAATATCTCGGCACAAAGCCGCCACAATTCCATTTCGAACCCCTCCAGGAGTATCATAAAAAATGGTATGTGAGCACCATGCTCGATCAGCAGCGGCAAGAAATTGAAAAAATCTTGCCACTTTTGAGAGGTTGGTTCTATAGAAAGACGAAAAAGGCATACAACGAGTGGGTGGATTTAGAACAACAGAACATCAAGGGCCATTCTATCGTGGCCATTTTTGAAAAAAAATAGTATAATGGCTTTTGAAACCCCAATACTTCTGCTTGTTTTTAATCGACCCGATATGACAAGGAACATCCTTGGAATTCTATCTGAACTTCAGCCGACCAGGCTGTACATTGTTGCGGACGGTCCCAGAATGGGCAATGACGTTGATCAAACCAGATGTGATGCAGTAAAAAAACTCTGTTTAGAAATTAACTGGGAATGTAGTGTTAATCGCCTTTACAGAATAAAAAATATGGGTGCAGCGCGATCAGTTGGTGGTGGTATCGATTGGTTTTTTGAACAGGAAGAGATGGGTATTATTCTTGAAGATGATTGTGTGCCGGGTAACAACTTCTTTCAATTTTGCGAAGAATTGCTTTTAAAATACCAAAAAGACCAACGAATATTTCATATCGGAGGAAATAATTTTAATCTATCAAAAACTTACGGTGATGAAGATTACTATTTTTCCATTTTTAACCATATTTGGGGTTGGGCAACATGGAAAAGGGCATGGAAGCATTATCACTTTGATATTGACATAGAAGATATATCCAAAATGAATGCCTTTATAAAAAATCGCGAAATCTTGCTCTACTTTAAAAATCAATTTGATAATGCAATTCAAGGAAGGGTTGACGCTTGGGATTATCGGTGGACTTTTGCCTGTTGGAAAAATCATGGATTGAGTGTCGTTCCCAATAAAAATTTGGTTTCGAATATTGGTTTTGGAGATGATGCCACCCATACAAAAAACATATCTTCACCGCAAAACAGTGTTCCTACCCAATCAATTTATTTTCCCTTAAATCATCCTACAAGGATAAAAGCAAATCAACGAGCAGATTTATCGAGTTTCAGAAGAATTTTTCAAAAAAAACGAACGCTGCGCTATCATCTTGGGACTTTTCGGAATAGATATTTTAAGTTTTAAGTTTCTTTTAATAAGCTTATTACAAGGAGAGTAATTTTTAAAAAAATAGAACGATGAAAGTGCTCCACATTAACACCTTAGATGCTGGCGGAGCGTTTAATGCCGCCTTTCGATTGCATGAAGGATTACTCCAGCTCAAAATAGATTCGACATTCCTTAGCAAAAAAAAATTATTTAAAAAAGGATACGTTGATGAAGGTTTTCCGGTATTTTCCAGGTTTGGATTTTCTTTGAAGAAACGCATACTGAATAAATTGCGACTTCAGTTAAGCAATACATCCGTAAAAATCTACGATCTTAACAAAATTAATCATTCTATTGAATGCTTTTCTTCTCCGAATACCGACTTTAAATTAGGAGAATATATCATAGATCATTTTAAACCTGATATAGTGAATCTACATTGGGTGGCTGATTTTCTTGACTATACGGAATTCTTCGCGAAGATAAACATTCCTGTAGTTTGGACGCTCCACGACCAGGCGCCTTTCAGCAGCTATTGGCATTATTCAAATGACCATATTCAAGATTCGGAAGCGCGTAGTATTCATTCAAAATATATTTCTATAAAAC
>JBBQMA010000227.1:0-5289 GCA_038328415.1 Chitinophagales bacterium
ACTTCTCTTTTTATTTGTGCTGGGTGCATTTATAGCTACCGGACCACTGCGATGGTGGATGTTTATTTCAGCATTGTTTGCTTTAACGTTGGCATGGGGTAAACATTTTTTCCTAAATGATCTGCTTTTTGATTATTTCCCATTTTTCAACAAGTTCAGGGCAGTTTCTATGGCGCTTGGACTGAGTCATCTTGCCGTTGTTTTATTAGCCATGTTAGGATTACAAGCATTCTTTAAAGGAGGCGACCAAAAGCACAAGTTAAAGTCTCTTTACAAAGCGACTGGTATTACAGCGGGACTTTGCCTGATTGCGCTTATTGCCGGTTCGATGATGTCGATGATAGGAGCAAATGATGAGAAGGTCGGCGAAGAATTGGCTCGGCTACTTCAATCCGATCGAGCATCGACACTGAGGGCGGATGCTTTCAGGAGTTTGATTATCATCCTTTTGACTGCTGCAGTTTTGTGGGGATGGGTTACCCACAAGATGAAAATGCCACTAGCACTATTACTGGTTGCTATGTTGACAATCGGTGATGTGTGGCTTGTAGACAATCGAATTTTGTTTCCTGAAAAATTTGAAGCGGCAAAAACTGCCAATAATCCGCCAGCGCCTACAGAGGCTGACCAGTTTATAATGGATGATCCACAACTTCATTTCCGTGTTCTGGATCTTAGGGGAAATCCATTTACAAATGCATCCACAAGTTTTTATCACAAAAGTATTGGCGGTTACCATGCTGCCAAACTGAGCCGGTACCAGGATTTGATTGAAACCTATTTGTCCAATCCCGGCGAAAACACAAGTATCTTGGGAATGCTCAATACAAAATATATCATTCAGGAATCTGGTGGCAAGTCGGTTGCTATCCCAATGGGCGAGGCAATGGGTAATGCCTGGTTTGTCCAGAAAGTACGCGCTGTAGCTGATGCAGACACGGAGCTGGCTAATTTGAAAAAGACAACACTACGGAATGAGTGTGTTCTTCAGGCTTCAGAGATGCCTGATGGCTGGTCTGCAACCTATGCTGTAGACACGGCCGCTTTTATTCGATTGGACAAATACCATCCGGATACGATGACGTACACCTACAGCAGCAAGGTGGAAAATTTTGCCGTGTTCTCTGAAGTGTATTACCCACCTTCCAAAGGATGGAAGGTATACCTCAATGGCAAGCCCTACGATGATTTCACTAAAGTCAACTATTTGCTACGCGGTTTGATGGTCCCTGCGGGAGAGAACCAAACGTTGGAAATGGTCTTCCATCCGGAATCCGTTTACACCGGAAGTTCTGTAGCTTTTGGAGGATCGCTGATTGGTATTCTCGTGTTATTAGGCGGTCTGTTTTTACATTTTCGTAAGGAAGGTCTTGGCTCGGCCGTTGTCCTCCATGAAGAACCGGCATTCGTACCTGAACCCAAACACGTGATAAAGAGAAAGAAATCCTGAGCGTCAATGATGAGGTAATCATAACGGGATAGCGAGCTATCTATCCCAACAAAATCCGTCAAAGACATGGGTGTCATCATCCGTCAGGGCATAAAACATTCACTGGTCAATTACCTCGGCGCAGGTGTTGGAGTGATATCTATGCTTTTTATCTATCCATTAGATGCAGAGGCCTATGGACTGGCCCGATTTCTTACCGATACTGCCATACTGTTTATTCCACTTACATTACTCGGCGCGAATGTCCTTCCTGTCCGATTTTTCCCAACGTTTGAAGACAACAAAAACGCTCATAATGGATTTCTGGGGTGGCTATTGGTATTATCCCTTGCCGGCAGCATTCTCACTTTGCTCGCTGCCTGGCTTGCATGGGAACCTATTATGAATTATTACGGCGGTATATCACCCTTGTATAGAGCCTATCTCATCTTCTTTATCCCTATCCTGTTATTACGTGCACTCATTCAGATGCTGATCTCGTACATCAGTAATTTCCACCGCATTGTAATCCCAAGTTTGTTGAATGACCTCTTATTCAAGATCAGTCTTCCCATATTTATATACTTATTGTACAAAGGATGGTGGGATTACAAGCAATTAGTCATTGGTATTGTCTTCAATTTTGTTTTTGTCTTTCTCGGATTGATACTTTACCTGCGGTATCTGGGCCAATGGTCCATGTCTATAAATTGGCCTGCCTTTAAAGGACCAATAGTCAGGGAGATGCGTGAATATGGATTTTATGGCGTGTTAGGAAGCATTAGTTCAACCCTTGCAGTTAACCTGGATGTCTTTATGATTGGCACTATGATCAGTCCTACAGCAACCGGAATTTATGGCATTGCGTCCATTATGGCCAATTTGATAAATCGACCACAGATTGCCTTAGGGCTAATAGCGGCGCCGATCATTATGAAAGCCTGGCAAGAAAATGACAAGGCTCCAATTGCCTCAATCTATCGCAAATCATCGATCAATGCTCTTGTGCCTGGCATATTAATTTTCCTCCTGATATGGTTAAATCTTGAGGATATATATAAGATAATGCCCAATAGCGAAGTCATCTCCGGTAACCGGGAAGCATTATTATATCTGGGACTGGCTTTTTTAATTAATCTTTTGACTGGCGTCAATTCGGAGGTAATGATATACTCCCGACTCTTTAAAATGCACTTCTACGCTGTACTGATCCTGGGAGGAATGAATGTTATTCTGAATTATATCCTTATTCAAAAAATGGGAATTACCGGTGCGGCAATAGCGACATTGATCTCTTTTTTAGTCTACAATGCGTTCAAATGTTTCGTCATTTTTAGGGCATTCTCCATGCATCCCTTTTCCAGGGGGATCTACATTTTACTGTTAGCGACAGCCGGTATCTGGACGTTATTCCATTTCCTTCCGCTCACCGGTTCGCCATGGATCAATCTGTTTTTACGCAGTAGTTTACTATCAGTTGTTTTTGTCTTAGCCATTTACTTTCTTCCTGTTTCAGAGGATATTAACCAACTCATCCGCAAAGGGCTGAGAGCCGTCCTATCATTTAAAAAGGGCAACAGCGGATGAAAATAATAAAGAAAAGACATGTCTACTACTCGATTAATCGGTATACCGTCACCTAAAAACAGTCGAATTGTTTTGTTTCCTTTTAGAATTCCTTCTCAAAAAACACTGCTCCTCATGAGCCATACCTAACGCTCGGGTGTCAAACAAGGAATAACGGAGGGACGTAATATTTTTACCTTTGCAAACAAACCGAAACTATGACCAGTTTTGATAACCTGCTTTTACATGAAGATGGTCCAATTCTCGTTGTCACATTAGACCGCGAATCCGCGTTGAATGCACTGAACATTGCAACTATGCGTTCATTGTATTCGCTTTTCAAAGAGTATATCCCCGAAAACAAACAAATTCGAGGTGTAATTCTTACAGGATCAGGTAGCAAAGCGTTTGCTGCTGGAGCTGACATCAAAGAGTTTTTAGGATTGAGTCCGCAACAGGGTAAAGCGCTTGCAGCCAACGGTCACCAGACGTTTTCTCTGATTGAAAATTCATCTGTGCCCGTAATTGCAGCCGTTAACGGATTCGCACTTGGCGGTGGGTGCGAATTGGCTATGGCTTGTCATCTTAGGATTGCTGGTGAGCATGCAAAATTTGGTCAGCCTGAAGTCAATCTGGGATTGATACCAGGCTATGGAGGGACGCAGCGGCTGATCCAGTATATAGGAAAAGGGAAGGCAATGGAATTACTTATGACCGCCGATATGATTTCTGCACCAGAGGCATTATCGCTTGGACTCGTCAACTATGTGGTTCCCTCCGGACATGAAATCATGAAGGCCAGGGAATTGATGGAAAAAATACTGACCAAAGGTCCTGTTGCCATTCGAAAGGTTATCGAGTCTGTCAATGCTTATTTTTCACATCAGGTTGATGGTTTTAACGCTGAAGTTGAATCCTTTGGCTATACGACTGGAACAGAGGACTTCAAGGAAGGTGCCCAGGCCTTTGTTGAAAAGCGAAAACCCATTTTTACAGGCCAATGATTCCAGTACTTCCTATTTGCACAACTACCCATGCCTAATCCAACAATCGAAACTGACCTGCTAATCATTGGTGCGGGGCCTACAGGATTATTTGCTGTTTTTGAAGCCGGACTGCTCAAAATGCGGTGCCATCTTATTGACTATCTGCCACAACCCGGTGGTCAACTGACTGAAATTTATCCCAAGAAGCCTATTTATGATATCCCTGGGCTGCCATCCATTTTGGCCGGTGATTTAGTGTCCAATTTGATGGAACAAATCGCACCGTTTAATCCCGGATTTACATTAGGCGAACGTGCAGAAACATTTGAGAAGTTAGCTAACGGCCGATTTCAGGTTATAACAGACAGGGGCACAATACATACGGCCGCTGCCATTGCCATTGCCGGAGGCTTAGGTTGCTTTGAACCTCGCAAGCCACCTATCGAAAATCTCTCCAAGTATGAGGACAATGGCCTTTTTTACATCGTAAAAAACCCCGAAGATTTTGCCGGCAAACGCATTGTCATTGCAGGTGGGGGCGACTCAGCCCTGGACTGGACTATCTTTCTTGCAACTATTGCAGCTGAAGTGGTCATCATTCACCGGCGAACCGAATTCCGTGGAGCGCCTGATTCAGTGGAAAAGGTAAAAGAATTGCATGCATCTGGCAAGATCAAGCTCCTGACAAATGCTCAGGTATCGGGCCTGGAAGGAGAACACAAGCTTGAATCCGTCACTGTTTCTTTTGATGATAATACGATCCAGTCAGTACCGACAGATATCTTTCTACCGCTTTTTGGGCTTTCACCCAAACTTGGGCCGATTGGTGCTTGGGGATTAATATTGGACAAGGCAGCCATTGAGGTAAATACCTTTGATTACAGCACGAACATCCCCGGCATCTATGCCATTGGTGATATAAATTCGTATCCTGGCAAACTTAAATTGATTCTGTGTGGATTCCATGAGGCCACATTAATGGTACAATCCGCCTTTAAATTAGCGTACCCGGACAAAAAGTTAAGTTTCAAATACACCACTGTAACAGGAATTGAGGGGATTAATGCTTAGATCGTGATGATGATCACTAAACATCCTTTACTTAAGTCTGTTACTTTGTGGCACTATGGATGATTTTATTCCAATTACAGTTATTGATCGACAGGGCGAATCGCATCTACTTGATGCCCCCACCGATATGATTTTAAATATGATGGAGCTCTGTAAAATATATGAGCTTCCAGTCAAAGGAACATGTGGGGGCATGGCACTTTGCTCCACATGTCACATGTACATTGAAAGTGATCA
>JBBQMA010000228.1:0-5250 GCA_038328415.1 Chitinophagales bacterium
ATCTGATTAAAGGTTATCTTTACGGGAGCAGGATATTGTATATGTATTAACACAACTGAACAACTTTTACCAGGAAGTAGTTTTATAACAAGTTGGGGGCCTAAGAATTATGTTAACATTCATGATTTTAAAATATATGATTCACATACACGTAAATGCTTGAAACTATGAAATACTTTTTATTTTTTATCATAGTCAGCATTGCCACATTCGCTTCAGCCCAAAGTAGCGTTTCCTGGAATACGCCCATGAATATTGCTTCCAATAGCTTCAGTAATCAACATCCCAGAATGAGTCTGGACGGGAAGGGAAATCCGATGGTGATTTGGGGAAATTATACTGACCAATCGGTTTACTTTTCACGGTGGACAGGAGGTACATTTTCTGTACCTGTGCGAATAAATCCCAACTGGATGACAGTAGCTACTGCAGGATGGATGGGACCCGATATTTCCTCTAAAGGCGATACAGCATATATTGTGGTCAAACGAGCACCTGAAGTGAGTAACACTAATCGCATCTTTGTTTTTTCTTCCTTCGACGGAGGCATTTCATTTAATGACCCTGTTGAACTTGCATTTATCGGTGACAGCATTTCACGATTTCCCACGATTGAAGTAGACGCTACAGGAAATCCTATCGTAGCCTACATGAAATTAAATGCAAATTTCCAAGAATCCCGATGGGTTGTTACCAAATCAATGGACTTTGGAACCACCTTTTCAACGGATGTACAAGCCAGTGGGTGGGGCAACTCGAATGAGGTATGTGATTGTTGCCCAGGAGCACTTATTTCTTCAGGAAATACGGTGGCCATGGTTTATCGAGATAATAACAAAAATATCAGAGATTCATGGGCCGCGATTTCTACAGACAATGGAAGCACATTCACCAGTGGTATCGAAGTTGATTTAAACAATTGGACGATCATGAGTTGCCCGTCAAGCGGACCGGATGGGGTGCTCATTGGCGATACACTTTATTCGACATTTATGAGTGGAGGTAGTGGAAATTTAAGAACTTATCTCAGCAAGTCGTCGATCAGCAGTGGTGCCATCACAACAATGAGTAACCTGACATCGACAATCCCCGGACTTGGTAGTCAAAATTATCCTCGCATTGCGACAGACGGCAAGGCCATGGCGACTGTATGGGTGCAAAGCGTAAACAATGAATCCCAACTACCCCTCGCTTTCACACAAGATATGCCAGGCGGTATTCCAACTACGTATGAAATTGTTGATAAGGACAACATTACAAATGCCGATGTCGCAATGAGTAACGGGAATATATTTGTTGTTTGGCAAGATGACGGGAGCGGCACCGTAAAATTTCGCAGCGGCAGCTACGAACAAATTAGCGCTAATCCATCTGTACAAAAGGAAAGTCAAATTGCAATTATACCAAATCCCGCCTATTCCACAATCACCCTTCAATCCGATGAAGATTTTCAACATGCGGATATCAAAATCGTTAATATTTTAGGTGAAACGGTATTTACTGCACCAAATTTGAATAACCCAAACATCGATATATCCACATTGCCAAATGGCACATTCATTTTATTTATCAGGTTAAAAAATAAATTATTCACCCATAAATTTATTAAACAATGAACCGATTGTACATTCTTATCATTGCAGTGGTTGCCGTTTGGAGTTCCTGCAATAACAGCCACCACCATACGACTCCAACGACAACTAATCCTTCAGAAACCGCGGAAGGAGTGTATCAATGTCCGATGAAATGTCAGGGAGACACGACCTACACTACTGCAGGACAATGCCCGGTTTGCAAAATGGATTTGGAAAAAATATAGCCTGGCTCATGCGGACAAGGTGTTTGGACATGGGCCTTGTTGTTATTGCCCCTAGTGCAAGCATCACAATAATCAATCGCCGGATTGATGTAATTAATTTCCAGCGGACCGCATCCCACTTGAATTCAACACGATGCGCTGCAGTGACTTCGCATGACTTGGTCCTTCCTATCAAAAACCAGCCCCCAATCCCCAGCTCCCACAGTCATATCGCTGCGGAAATGACCCCAGATTGGTAATCCTAAGTGCTGCGCACTCAGTAACCAGATGCTACGCTTGATTCTCCACATAGCTTCTTATCAATCCACGCCAGCCCCTCACTTTTTGACTAAAAATACTTACCTTTGCGCCCGAATTAAACATCGACTTATGGTATTTGATCTCGATATGATCCGCAAGGTATATGCCGGCATGCCAGCCCGCATAGATGCCGCCAGAAAGGCCCTCGGACATCCACTCACCCTTTCTGAAAAAATCCTTTACAGCCACCTGCATAAGGATTCGCCACTTCAGACGTATCACCGTGGAAAGGACTATGTCTTTTTTGCACCGGACAGAGTAGCTATGCAGGATGCGACTGCCCAAATGGCTTTGCTCCAGTTTATGATGTGCGGCAGAGACAAAACAGCCGTGCCGTCTACGGTCCACTGCGACCACCTCATCCTTGCCGAAACCGGCGCAGCGCAGGATCTAAAAAAATCACTTGACGCCAACGAAGAAGTATTCAACTTTCTGGCCTCCGTATCCAATAAATACGGGATCGGATTCTGGAACCCCGGCGCAGGTATTATCCACCAGATTGTATTGGAAAACTACGCCTTTCCCGGTGCTATGATGATCGGCACAGACAGCCACACGCCCAATGCTGGCGGACTGGGCATGGTCGCCATTGGTGTCGGCGGTGCTGATGCTGTCGATGTCATGACCGGTATGGCATGGGAGCTTAAAATGCCCAAACTAATTGGCGTAAAGTTGACTGGCAGCCTCAATGGCTGGACTTCATCAAAAGATGTCATTCTTAAAGTAGCTGGAATCCTTACCGTAAAAGGCGGTACAGGAGCAATTGTCGAATATTTTGGCCCCGGTGCCCAATCGCTCTCCTGTACTGGCAAAGGTACCATCTGTAATATGGGTGCTGAAATCGGCGCTACCACATCCACCTTTGGATATGATGAAGCCATGGGCCGCTACCTGCGCTCTACGGGTCGTGCGGAAGTTGCCGAACTGGCCGATGCCATCCGCGATCATCTTACTGGTGATCCGGATTGTTACATCCATCCTGAAAACTACTTTGATCAAGTCATTGAGATCGACTTGACCACACTCGAGCCGCACATCAACGGTCCATACACCCCCGATCTTGCATGGCCCATCAGTAAGTTTGCCGATGCCGTCAGGGAAAACAATTACCCCCAAAAACTGGAAGTGGGATTGATCGGTTCGTGTACCAATTCCTCTTATGAAGACCTGGACCGGGCTGCATCCATTGCGAAGCAGGCGGTAGCTAAAAATCTGAAAGTCAAGTCGGAATTCACCGTGACACCCGGATCCGAGCTCATCCGTTTTACGGTCGAACGCGACGGCCAGCTAGCTGCATTTGAGGCGATTGGAGGAGTAGTGTTGGCAAATGCCTGCGGTCCTTGTATAGGCCAATGGGCCCGGCATACCGAAGACCCAAGTCGTGCAAATTCGATTATCACGTCTTTTAATCGGAATTTCTCAAAACGCAATGACGGCAATCCCCAAACCAGGGCGTTTGTCGCTTCGCCGGAAATTGTGACTGCACTGGCCATCGCTGGTGACCTGACATTCAACCCGCTTACCGACAAACTTCTAAACGAAGCCGGTGAAATGGTGATGCTCGATCCCCCAACAGGCGTAGAACTGCCCCAACGTGGTTTTGACGTGGAGGATGCCGGTTTTCTGGCACCTGCTGCAAATGGCTCATCCATCCAGGTCAAGGTCGCCCCTGATTCCAACCGACTCCAATTGCTAGAACCATTTACGCCTATCACCTCCGGACAGTTGGAAAATATGCGCATCCTGATAAAGGCAAAAGGCAAATGCACGACTGACCATATTTCAATGGCCGGACCATGGTTAACATTCCGTGGTCATCTCGACAATATCGCCAATAATTCATTTATTGGAGCGGTGAACTCTTTTTCAGACCAGGTAAACAGTGTTGCCAATTATATTGAAAGCTCAACAGAGGCAAACTTTATACCTGTACCCGATTCAGCAAGAAAATATAAAACCGCAGGTATTAGTACGGTTGTTTTTGGGGAAGAAAATTACGGAGAAGGTTCCAGTCGCGAACATGCCGCTATGCAACCGCGATTCCTAGGAGTTAAAGCAGTCATTGTTAAATCTTTTGCAAGGATCCACGAGACAAATTTGAAGAAGCAAGGTATGCTGGCATTGACCTTTGCCAACCCGCAAGATTATGACCGGATTCGCCAGGATGATCAAATAGATATCCTTGGTTTGGATCACATGGCGCCAGGCTTACCAATGACAGTTGTGCTCAACCACTCCGATCATACTGAAGATCGGATTGCGGTCAACCACACGTATAACGAAGCCCAAATCGTCTGGGTTAGAGCAGGTTCCGCACTAAACAAGATTCGTCAAGACCTCGGCCAGATGTAGGGCAAGAACGTTTAATAACCCTCTTTTAAAATCCCTCATTTGCTTACACATCTAAGGGATTTTTTTTATCTTCTTTTTCAATATACCACTACGAATATTTGTTACTTTAGTGCTTTCATAACCTAACCCTAAACAACTATGTGGAACGAATTCAAAGCCTTTATCATGAAAGGAAATATCCTTGAACTGGCAACGGCAGTAATCATCGCCGGCGCATTTGGAGGCATTGTGGCTTCCTTCACCGATGATATCATCCTGCCTCCCCTGGGGATACTGCTGGGCGGAGTCGATTTTTCCGACCTGTCGCTTACGCTAAAAACGGCTGAACTGGGCAATAATGGCGAGGTCATCACGGATGCCGTTAAACTGAGTTATGGTAAATTTATTCAGTCGATCATTAATTTTCTGATCATTGCCGCTGCCATTTTCATGGTCCTTAAAGCTTACGAAAAAACACAGAAAAAGGAAGAGGCAGTTCCTGCCGCTCCTGCTGGTCCATCTACGGAGGAATTATTGACCCAGATTCGTGATTTGCTAAAAAAATAATAGCAGATCACATCATACAATGAAAAGAGGGACACTTGTTGAAGGTCCCTCTTTTTTTATACGCATGTTTTGCAGTCAAGTATTTGTTGAACAAAGGATTTTTTGGAATAGAAGCTTAAAGTCGAAGGTCTGAAGGTCGAAGGTCTGGAGGTCTGAAGGTCTGGAGGTCTGGAGGTCTGGAGGTCTGAAGGTCTGGAGGTCTGGAGGTCTTAAGGTCGAAGGTCTGAAGGTCG
>JBBQMA010000229.1:0-5201 GCA_038328415.1 Chitinophagales bacterium
GTGCAGGGGTCATGGGTATTATTATCAATTTACCTATAATGAATTATTTCGAGCATGGTACCTATTTGACGATTAATCATGCGCATGCCGCCTTGATGGGGGTATATGGAAACATTTCTTTGGCAGCGATGCTTTTCGCCACCAGGATGGTCCTCAAGCCGGAGCGCTGGTCCGGAAAATTAATTAGGATGGCTTTCTGGTCTATTAATATCGGCCTGATGCTCATGGTTATTCTGGATTTATTCCCTGCCGGTGCGATTCAGTTTAAAGTGGTGGTGGAAAAAGGGCTGTGGTATGCCCGGTCACATCACTTTATTGGAAGTAGCACATTCGAGTCGCTCACCTGGTTGCGAGGCATTGGAGCCACCGTATTTTTTGCAGGCGGTGTTATTCCACTAGCTTGGTTTATGGTGAGCCGTGCCATGTCATTAAAGCGGGCTTTACTCGGATCGCACAGTGATGAACTAGGAGGTGATGGACCTTCTGATTTGCAGCGTAATCCGGAAGCTCAATCAAAACCGAAACAGTCATCGTCTGCCTTAGAAGTCTAAATATTATTAGGATTTATTTCCCAAGGACCGAATGTGTTTTAACATTCTTCACATTTAATTTTCTAACTTATGAAAACGTTTCAATTATTCTGCGGACTTACATTGTCCCTCTTTTTAATCAGTGTGATCGGTTGTAAAAAAGACAGTATCGATCAACCCAAGTTGGCAAGCGCATATACGGCTGAAGTGCCTTTGGCTTGGAGCAGACTTATTGAGCATATCGACCGGTATGCCCCTGGTTATCGACCTCCTGCTGCATCCAGGATGTTTGGTTATATCGGATTGGCGGCTTATGAGGCAGCAGTTCCGGGAATGCCCGGGAATAATAGCTTGGGAAACTATTTCTCCGGTTTATTCCTTCCTGTCAGTGACCCAAGTTTGGACTACCACTGGCCTACCGCGGTTAATGCGGCGTATTACCAAATGATGCTCAATGCCTATCCGCATGTTTCGGCTCCGGATAAGGCCCGTATTGAAACGTTGAATAACACGCTGGAGCAATCATTGAAAGAGTCCTCCGAGCCGGATGTTTATGCCCGTTCAAAAGCCTTCGGTGAGGAAGTTGCCTCGGCTGTTTTTTATTGGTCCACAAAAGACGTCATAGGTCATGAGGCATTTCTTGATCCATTCCCGGTAAGTTATATTCCGCCGCAGGGGCAGGGTCTGTGGCAACCGACATGGCCTGATTTCACACCTGGATTATTCCCATATTGGGGCCAGGTGAGGCCATTCGCTATGAGCGGCTCTGATTTAATCGCCAAGCCACCGCTTGCCTGGAGTGAAGATCCGAATTCTCTCCTTTATAAACAGGCGAAGGAAACGTATGACGTCGTCAATGCCATTCATTCCGGGCAAAACCAGGAGGGTAAATGGATCGCCCAATTTTGGAGTGATGACTTCCAGGATGTGACCTTTACGCCCGCTTGTCGGATGATCGCCATTACCAGCCAGATTGTGGCCCTTGAAAAACCTAATCTTGCTTTTACAGTGGAGCTTTATGCCAAGGTAGGTATGGCGATGGCGGATGCGGCGATTGCCGTTTGGAATTCAAAATACATTTATAATACAGAGCGACCTATTCATTATATACGCCGCAATTTTGATCCAAATTGGAAGACTATCCTCAACAATCCTCAAACTGGTGAAAAAAGCCTGACACCTCCTTTCCCGTCCTATCCCAGTGGACATGCCGGATTTGGTGCTTCGGCATCGGGAATCCTGGCGGGTGTTTTTGGTAATCAATACACCTTTACAGATAACTGCCATAAAGACCGGGCTGATTTTAATGGTGCGCCACGGACATTTACTTCCTTTACAAAGATGGCCGAAGAGGATGCTTTCTCACGGCTGCCCCTTGGCGTCCATTTCCGAATGGATTATGATGAGGGATTGCGCTTAGGGTTCCTTGCAGCTCAGCGCGTCCAGCAATTGCCTTGGAAATAGCGGGTGCTGAATTTCCCCTTGAGCATAGCGGATCAAATACATCCATCCCTTGTGATTTGGTCCGCTATGTGATGGGGCATTCTGGATGCATTCATGTTAATTAATAAGGATAATGCAATACCCATTCCACGAATGGCTATGCATTAGTCCGGATTGAAAACGAGTATTATAAGGTATTCCCAAGCGCTCGATTTTGTCTAATTATTCACTTAAAATACCAAATCATGAACATTGTTCTCATAGGGAATGGCATCCTGGCAAATTTAGGAGCCCTTTATTTCAGCAGACACCTTCCCTCTTCTGTCAATATAACCATCATTGGGCCAGAGGATCGGGAAGGTCTGCCGGTAGTCGGCGAATCGATTATTGAGATTACCACACTTTTTTTGGAAAACCAGTTGGGCATGGGTGATTATCTGATGAAGAATCATTTGCCCAAGTACGCGCTTACGTATTACTTCAAACTGGAGCCGGAGAATCCCGATAACCGTACTTATGCCGTGCATTGTAATGAGCGTGGGCCTGATGATCTCAGAGCGCTTGAAGGATGGGAAGGACCAATGGCGCAACCGGCATCCTGGCTGATTAACAGAGAGGTTTTCGATCGGGATATTCGGCAAATGGTTGCTGCCCATTCACGAATTCATCGTATTGAGGGACACGTCATAGATGTCGATATCAACCCTGGTAAACAACATAGCGTGAAATTCCGGAATGCGGATGGTACCAAAAGTGCCATGAATACCGATTGGGTAATTGATGTAACTGGTCGAAAGCAATTGTTAGCCCATAAATTCAACTCGATTATCAAACCCCAGGGTCAGCGAGATTGCTTTTGGTTCCGGGTTAAAGATTTTGATAGGAATATCCTGAAGCAAATTGATGCCCATGGCCCAATGCCTCCCGGTCCTGATGAGCCTTACCACTATGATCGTTACTACAGCACCCATCACTTTATGGGTAAGGGTAACTGGATTTGGATGATCCCTATGAAGGGGGAAGAAGATGGCGATCTGATGAGTATTGGATTTGTTTCCCATCCCGATCATTTTGAGGGAGATATTCGCACTATGGATGGTTTTCTGGCTCAGGTGGATCGCACACACCCGGTTATTGGCGAATTGGTGCGCAGTGGAAAGATCGTCGATACCAATGTGCTCAAACGTTACCACTATGTCGTGACGCCCATGTATTCGGCCGATCGTTGGGCCATCGTTGGCGATGCCGCCTATGCTCCGGATCCTCTATTTAGCAATGGACTGGCATTTGGCACGATTCAATTAGAGCAAATTGGGCAAATGATTCGCATGGATATTGAAGGCAAGTTGGAGCCGGAATTTGTTAAAACCATGGTGGATGCGTTCATCGGCCCTGTGCTGGCTACCCAAACAGCCATTTCGAATTGGTATGGTACTATGCACGATCCTTACCTCAGTGCTATCCGTCTCAATTGGATTGAGATTTCTTATTTTTATTTGTTACTACCATTGGTTGTCAATCGTTGCCATTATGACCCTTCCCGCATGGCAATGTGGCGAATTTTACAAAATACATCCGATCTCCATCCCTTCGAAGTGAGCGCGGACCTGATTGAAGCCAGAGATGCCTTGGGTATTGCTGGTCCAGAACACTTTGTCTACATGGGTAAAGAAAAAGTCAATCCTCGTGCATTAGAACAATTGGATGACATTCGGGAAATTCACAAAATGGGTATGGAAGGTGGTCGAATCCGGCAACAATATACAAGGCGCATTCTGGCAAAAATAAAGGCTATGCAGCCGACATAATGGATGTAAGCGTTGAATAACGTATAGCCTGGCGGCCTGAAAAACCCGAATTTAAAAGTATGTATACCTGCGGATTGTGGTTTTCTCATAGGGTAATAAATGTTTTGATTTCGGGTTTTAAAGGTCGGTTACTGGAGTTTAATAACATGAAACTCTGGCATTGTTTGCAATGTATTTGGATAGTTTATTAATAGTCTGGAGTTAAATGTTATTTAAGAGGTTTCCAGGTACTAAGTTTGAAATTATAAATGTAGTTTATTTGATTAAATAGTTAATAGGAGTTGATGGTTCGTCTGATAATCAGGAAACTGTCAACTCCCTTTTTTAAGTCAATAGGAGGAACAATTGATGGTGATTTTTTACTGTAACTTTGTAATAATTCGAACATGGGGAGCAAGAAAATGTATTAAAAAAGATCTCCGGGGTGGAGGCGTAAAAATTCCTCACTGGGAATTCCTTTGGGACCAATGAGTAATAAACGATCAGGTTTGAATTTATTTGCGAAAGCGGACATTCCTTTTTTTGATGATGCTGGTCCGCTTTTTACTTCTAGTGCAATGATCCGCCCCCTTTTTTCCAGGGCAAAATCCACTTCATCATTGGCTTCCCGCCAATAATATAAATTAAAATTATCCAGCAATGAATTATTTATTAGATGCGCACCAATAGCTGATTCAACGATACGCCCCCATTGCTCAGGTTTTTGTTGGATTTGAAGGCATGTTTCGCTGCGATAAGTACTTATCAATGCTGTATTGTGTACCTGAAACTTTGGACTTGAAGCACGTCGCATAATTTTATTTCCAGAGAATTTTTCGAGGCCTGAAAGCAATCCTGCCTGCGACAACAAATGAAGATAATTTGCCAGCGTAGTTGTATTGCCGGCATCATGGAATTGGCCAAGCATTTTATTATACGAGAGAATCTGTCCGGACCAATTACAACCAAGATCAAATAATTGTCGCATTAATGCTGGTTTGTCGACACGGGTTAGCATCAGAATATCCTTCGAAATGCTTGTCTCAATCAGAGAATCAAATATGTAACGCTTCCAACGTTCTTCGTCATGAATGAGCGAAGCTGATCCAGGGTAACCCCCAAACCACATAAATTGATTTACAGTCCATCCGAATGCAGTTTCCATTTCAGAGAAAGACCAATGACTAACATAATGCATTTCAAAACGACCGGCAAGAGATTCAGTTAATCCCTGCTGCAACATTAATCGTGAAGATCCCAGCAAAATGACTTTTAGATGATTACCAACGCTGGTGTCTTCATCCCATAAGGCTTTAACGGTTTCACTCCAGTTTGCCAATTTTTGAATCTCATCAATAACCAGTAGGAAAGACGTCTTTTCTGATTGTTTGAGGGCAACTCGGGCTGATTCCCATTGTTGCCTGATCCATACACCATTCCC
>JBBQMA010000230.1:0-5197 GCA_038328415.1 Chitinophagales bacterium
ATTCTACAAATAACCACAACTTTACCCTCATAAACGCTTCAACGCTTCAACGTTTTCCGATTCTCCGGTTCTACGATTCTACAAATAACCTCAACCTCTACCTCATAAACACTAAACCTACCTGTTTCACAACGGTAGGCAGGCCTCATGCCCTCATAAACTTAACCAAAGTATCACCCTTTGCGTATACCAGCTTAAGGAGCACCAGTTACCTTCGCAGCGAATATGCTTTTTTCAGGATCCGCATGTTCAACCTTCATTGGCTGGCATGGTTTAGATATAAGCATAGGGCTATCTTTGAACATCATTATTGTGATAAAAACCTCTACCCGCATGGAAATCGTCGACAAACAGTTTACTAAAATCGTAGCTACTATCGGTCCGGCCTCGGCGAATTATGACACCTTGCTCGAGTTGGTAAAAGAAGGGGTAAATGTCTTTAGGCTCAACTTTTCACATGGCACCCATTCGGATCACGAAAAGGTGATTCAACATATTCTCCGCATCAATCAGGAGTGCAAGGCATACGTTGGCATCCTGGCTGATTTGCAGGGCCCCAAGTTGCGGGTAGGGCTCATCGAAGGGGATGGACTTCCCTTGGCCGCCGGCGATATCATCACGTTTGTGCAGACGCCTTGCCTGGGCACCAAGGAAAAGATCTACATGAGTTACGAGGGATTTGCCCGCGACGTGGTGCCCGGTGAAAAAGTGCTGGTGGATGATGGAAAAATTGTCCTTGAAGTGGTGGATTCCAATGAAGTGGACACCGTGCGTTTGAAAGTGCTTTTTGGCGGTATTCTCAAATCCAATAAAGGAGTGAATCTCCCGGATACCAAGGTTTCATTACCCTCTTTGACCATCAAAGATATCGAGGATCTCAACTTTATCCTCACCCAGCCCGTCAACTGGATTGCGCTGTCTTTTGTGCGTTCTCCGGAGGATATTACCGAATTGCGATTGCGCATTGATGCCCAAAAGCATTCGGCAAAGATCATTGCCAAAATAGAAAAACCGGAAGCAGTCCGACATATCGACCAGATTATTCGTGCCTCCAATGGGATCATGATTGCTAGGGGCGACCTTGCCGTTGAAGTCCCCATGGAGCGGATGCCCATGATCCAGAAGGATATCATTAACTTGTGTATCCAGTGGGGGCGGCCAGTCATTGTGGCCACTCAGATGATGGAAAGCATGATTACCAACCCGTCGCCCACCAGAGCCGAAATAACGGACGTGGCTAATGCCGTTCTGGATGGTGCTGATGCGCTGATGTTAAGCGGTGAGACCGCTGTCGGCATGCACCCACCCAAAGTCATTCGGGCGATGAATGCTATTATTTCGGAGGTCGAAAAGCGATACAGTATTCAGGGTCGACAACCTTTTCCTTCGCCAAAGTCCTCTACATTTCTCTCGGATGCGGTCTGTTTTAATGCGGCCAAACTGGCACATGAGATTGGCGCCAAAGCAATAGTCGGCATGACCACCTCCGGCTATACCGCATTCAAAGTATCGAGTTACAGGCCACTCTGCAAGATTTATATTTTTTCGGAGCAGGTAAATATTCTGGCGACACTCAACCTTGTTTGGGGCGTTCATGGGGTTTATTATGACAAGTTTACGACCACCGATGATACCATCACTGACTCGATGGAAATCCTGAAAAAAGAAAACCGTGTCCAGGTGGGAGATGTCATCATTAATACAGCCAGCATGCCTTTACATGCCCGCCTGCGTACCAATATGATCAAAGTTTCTGTAGTGGAGTAATACGGCATTACCTTTGTCAGTACCAAACGTTCGACGTTGGCGTTATGATCCTCGGCGTTTAAGGTCTATTTGTCACAAGCATTGCCCATGGTTATTCAGTTAGTTCGGTTTTTTTTAGTGGCTTTTATCCTGATTCCTGTATGCTGCATCTTTGCACAGGATGGTCCTGTTTCCCAAATGGATCTTGACCTTCAATCCGCGTTTATTGATGCAAACCGCGAGGTCATTTTGGGGAATTATGACAAAGCGGAACCCCTGTTTGCAGACCTGGCCAGAAAACACCCTTCCAATGATGCTTTCGCCTATGCGCTAGTCCGCATATTTGCCGCCAAGGAGGACTATGCCGCAGCCTTGACGGAGATCCGAAGAGCAAGAGTCATCGATTCTAAAAACACATGGTATGCAGTGACCGAAGGCGAGTTACTTGAAAAAACATCGCAGTTTGCGGCTGCCGCAACATTGTACCAGCAGTTGGCGAAAGAGCATCCAAAGGAAGAAGCGTATTATGTTCAGTGGGCCTTTTATATGATCAGGGATGGAAAGCCTGATGAAGCGATCAAGGTTTATGACCGTATGGAAAAAGTCTTGGGATCGTCACAGGATATCAGTCGGAAAAAATACCTGATCTATCGCGGGATGGGCAAGCAAAAGGAGGCTACTGCTGTTTTGGAGGCAGTGATTGCACGTCAGCCGGACAACACAGAAGCTATGTACACGCTGGCTGAGTTCCTTACAGAGAGCGGGGCTGTCGAAGATGCCCGGAAGTGGTATCAGCGCATCCTCAAACAACATCCCGGAGAAACAGAGGCCCAATTGCGATTGGTGCAACTCACCAATCCTGCACGGGCCGATGAAGGAGAATCCCTGGAAGGTCTGGCTGTTATTTTTGGCGATCCTAACGCAGATCTAGATCAGAAGATAAAAGCAATTATCCCCCACATCCAGGAATTTGCCAATACCGCTGATCCCACCCTGGGCAAGCAGTTGGAGGATCTGACACGGCAATTGCAAAAAGCACATCCCAACGAATCAAAGGTGCCCAGCATCCAGGGGGACCTGGCTTATTATCGGGGTGATCTTGATACGGCCATTCGCTTTTACAGGCAGTCGGTTATGCAGGGGAAGGCCGTGTATAGCGTCTGGGAGCAACTCTTGCGATCTTGCAGCGAGGCACATTATGTTACAGACCAACTCGAACTTGCCCGCCAGGCCCTCGACCTTTTCCCCAACCAACCACGAATTCATTTTTATCTGGCCGAAGCAGCGACAGCGCTGCATCTATACCAGGATGCACAGGACGCCATTAATATGGGCCGGCTAATAGCGCGTAAGGATGGCTATTTACTTTATCACCTGGCCATTCTGGAAGGGTTTATTCACGCTGAGCAGGGCCAGCAAACTAAAGCTGATCTTGCCTTTGATACTGCACTCCAACTGAACCCCCGCAGCCCTGAGGCTCTTGCCATGCGAAGCCTTGCACAAGCCGATCCACGGCAGAAATGCCGCTTTGCCGAGGAGGCAGCGGCTGTCGATGCCCGGATGCCCGTCGTTCGTTTTGCCCTCGCACAATGTGCTTTTTTTAATAGCAACTATGCATTGAGTAAAACTTCGCTCCTGCCATTAGCCGAAAAACCATACCCCCACCCTGCCTGGCTTGAAATGCTCGGCGATACCTATGCCATGATGGGAGACATGAATAATGCTGTCCTGTTTTGGGAAAAAACCGATAAATCCGGAGCAGGGTCCGCAAGGCTGAAAGAAAAGTTGATCAAACGCCAATACATCGAATGAATCCTGCAAGGCCAATTTTTATTCTCCTTTTTAGCTGGATAATCCTTAGTTCATTGTCGTCATGTGCTACCCGCAAACTGACGGTCGAAAACGAGAGGATTGATAAGTCTTCCGATCTGGAATCGTTGCTGAACAATGGCCCCTACGCCTGGTCTAGCTTTTCCTGTTCCGGCGAGGTCCAGATGGAATCGCCTTTTTTTTCAGGATCGGGGCAGTACACGCTTCGGATGCAACATGACAGCCTGGTGTGGATGGTGATACGATACCTTGGGCTTGAAGTGGCCCGGCTCCAGGCCAATAAGGATTCTGTGGTGCTGATCAACCGTTTTGCGCGCAGTGTCGATGTGTATAATTGGGAAGAAATCCGAAAGATGACGGGCTTCCCTGCCAGTTTTCAGTCGATGCAGCGACTCGTGCTGGGGTGGGTGCCACTAGAATCCCAGTCCTGGCAGGTTTTGGAGACTGCAGATGGTCAAACGACGGTGATGGGCAAAGCGGATGCGGTGCAGTTGCACGCCACGGTGCTGGATCCCGATTACCGGATGAGTCATTGTCGCTTTCGGGACAATACCAATGGCACCGAGATTTTGGGGCGACAGGAAGGGTGGACAAAGGTGGATGGAAAGGATTTGGCGCATGCCCGGCAATGGGAAATGAAGCCGGATCCGGATAGCCGCGTATTTTTACAGGTATTAATCAAAGATGGTTCATTTGCAGGCCCCCTTCAGTTCCCTTTTAGTATTCCGGATCGCTATGCGCGCGGCCGTTAGTATTTGTATTTGCATCTTTGTCATCCCGCTTTTTGCCCAATCCAGTCAAAAACTAAAAGAGCGAAGGGAGCAATTACTTCGCGAAATACAAATGACCAGCCAGGCACTGGACCAGACCCGCTCCCGCGAAAAACAAACACTGAATGAACTTCAATTGCTCGAAAAACAAGTGGCACTGAGGCAGGAAACCATCGTGCTCCTTGGTACAGAAATGGATGCCCTGGAGCGGACTATAAGGACGTTGAGTGATGCAGCCATCGCAGCCCAAAAAGCCACCGGCGATGCCTTGAATACCTACCGCCGCTTGACCAGATATCGTCTTTATTTGCGATTGCAGGGTTTCCAGCCTTGGTTGCATATCCTTGCCGCTCCCGGTATGCAGGTTGCTTTCCAGCGGATGTTTTTATATGACAGGCTATCAGCACGCAGTAAGGAGGCAGCCCGTGTGTGGCGGGCAGAACACCAGCAGGTTGAGACCTTGAAAGCCGAAAAGCTCGCTGCAAGGAAGGATTTGGATCAAATCATAGTATTAGAAACACAACAGCGCGCCAAAGCTGAGTTGGAACGAACCGAGCGAAATAACCTCTTACGACAGATTCAAAAAAATGCCTCTACGCTGGAAGGTGATTTGAAAAAACAACAGACGGAGCGCACGAAACTCGAGAACACAATCGCCGAACTGATTCGAAAGGAAATTGCCGCCGAAGAAGCCAAGGCCAAGGCCAAAGTCAAAACAAAAGCGAAACCCGCCGACAAAGCCGCTCCCACCAAAAAGCTAGGTGGCACAACCGCCAAGGCAGCGGAAATACCCATGACGCCGGAAGGTATTCGGATTTCCGGTGATTTCACCAAGCAAAAAGGTAAGCTCC
>JBBQMA010000231.1:0-5189 GCA_038328415.1 Chitinophagales bacterium
CCTGTTCATGCCAAACATAGCCCCAATAAGATAAATATTTTCCAATCCGGTAAATACGGGATTTAAACCGGCATTTAATGCAAAAATAGAGGTTACCCGGTCTACCCCTTTTGTCTCGATTTTTCCGGTGTCTAAGGTATAAATGCCGGAAATCAATCGCATCATCGTGGTCTTACCGGATCCGTTGGCGCCTATAAACGCTACAATCTGCCCTGCATAAATATCCAGATTAATTTCATGCAATGCATAAAATTCATGTGAACGCAA
The DNA here is from genome assembly GCA_038328415.1 of Chitinophagales bacterium. Taxonomy (GTDB): domain Bacteria; phylum Bacteroidota; class Bacteroidia; order Chitinophagales; family Saprospiraceae; genus JAGNXB01. The sequence goes on from JBBQMA010000231.1 coordinate 268, forward strand.
TGGTCCACGTCCCACAGAAAGTCCTAGACCCTGCCTAATCAGATCAACAATCCCATAGTACATGTTGTACTTCAGGCTCATGCAGAACTTCTTTGTCAGCCCCTCAATTGACACCAATTTGGTAGCATTCATCTTGTCATCCATATATTCTATTCAAACAAGTGTTAAACGTTCTAGTACGCGCTTGGATGTCATCCTGAAAAATCCAAGTGCCAGTCCAAAACAAACAACACAAATAATAGAACAGATAAAATAGCGCTGTGCTTCATAAAATTCACCCTTGGTCAACAAGTCCCGACTAAATCCGATCAGATATGTCAACGGATTCAAACGAACCACTTCAGCCAACCAACCTGACTCCACTTTGGCAGTATATACGACTGGTGTAAGAAACATAACCAACTTCATGCCTTCATCTACAATGGTTGCAAAATCAACCGCAACAACACGGAAAACAGCAATCACCATTCCAATACTCAGGCCCAAAAGAAGTAAAGGGAAAAGCGAAAAAAGGAACAACAGCGCAGGCCATTCAAATGAAATACCAAATGCTATTAAGACGATGATATTGATCCCCAAAGGCACAATAAAGTTAATGAGGTGCTCAAGTAATTTGCTAACAAGAAGTACTTCACCCGGAAAATCCTTCATGATTAATAGTCTACCACTGCCTACCAAAACCTGACTTACCGAACGATACAACTCAAGGAAAAATCCCCAAATGGACGTACTTAGTAATACATACACCGGATAGGGCACCTCTCCCGTATCACCGGGATTCACAATACCTGAACGTTGGAGAAACACCCACACAGCAACAGCCATTAAAGGGAGGATAAACATCCATGCCATCCCAATAAATGACTTCTTGTACGAACCCAAAAGCGAAGTTCTGACAAGTTGCCAGATCAAAAACCGGTAGGCAACCAAGCCATTACCAATCTGCCTGACTTGTTTTATCATACACTATTTACTGTCTAAACCAGAGATTAAAAGTAACCAATGATTCAATTTACACTGGTCACACCCAAAACCCATGCCACGCCGGATGTTTATCTAATCAAAATTCCTTTTCCTACTATATTTTTAGCGCCTACTTGAGCAAATGTACATCACCCTTGTACAGCCTGACCGTGCCGTCGGTAAAAACCACTTCAGCATACCACACATAAACGCCCGGATCCATACCCCGGCCTTTATAACCACCATCCCAGCCTCGCGTGCCATCAGCTACAAATCGTTCTAACAAGTAGAGATCATTTCCCCAACGGTCAAAAACAGCAAAACGATTCACAAGCGCTACATTTTGGCCACCGTAAATGGTAAATAGATCATTGATTCCGTCATAGTCCGGCGAAAAAGAGTTTGGTATGTAGACATATTTTGGGATGGTCACCTGAATGTTGATTTGATCTGTAGCCTGGCAACCATGCTCATCTTCTAAATATAATGTTACGGATTGTGTTTCAGCGGGAAGGAAAGATAAGGTCGTGCAGCCGGAGCAAATCAACTCCGTGCCCGTTGTTGTCCAATCCCATATAACTATTGCACCTGAATTTCCAGTTATCTGAGGGTTTATCGTGATCGACTGACCCTGTACTACTGCCAAATCCAAACCCAGGTCTAGGTTAAATTCTTGCGGCTCAGGTAGCACTATTGTACTGTCCCAAACACAACCAAGTGCATCGATTAGCGTAAGCAGATATGTACCTCCTGCCAGATTGGTAAAACTACCAGGCACTGGTATTTGTTGACCTGCAAGTGTTCCTTCATAAGGAGGGCTTCCTCCTTCTACTTGAGAAAGAGTAACTACTCCTGTATTTTCACCAAAACAAAATGGGGATTGCACAAGTACGGTGCCAATAGTGAGTCCACTTAAATTTATAACAAATACAACATCACTCGCCGTACAACCATTTACAGGGTCAGTCACAAGGAGCTCATACTCGCCTTCACTTTCCGGCAAAACAACCGATGTATTTGGATTACCCGAAATGAAGCCATTTATTGAAGACCACGCATAAGTAAGCGGTCCCTGCCCTGCCGATGCAGAACCATCCAGGGGTGGAATGGGTTGGCCACAAGCGACGGTGATATCCGTTCCTGCATTCGCTGTTGGTGGCACTGTGTCCAAAAGAATTACTATGGAGCTGGTTGAACTACAATTGTTTACAGCATTGACAATAGTCAGTGAATAGGTTCCCGGTGCATTAATGCTTGGTGTTAATGAATTCGCCCCTGCCAAAATGTTGCCTCCGGACGTTGTCCATAGCACGTTGAAGTCTGTTCCTGATGAGGAGCCACTTGCGTCTACTATTAATCCCTTGACGGCACAAGTCAGACGTGGCGGAACAGCAATCTGCACGATTGGCGTAGCCGTACTTTGACTCAGATAAATGCTACTGGAATCTGTACATCCGGCCAAACTTTCCGTAACCGTAACTGAATACCAGCCTGGTCCTTTAGTCAACACTGGATTTATACTTGTAGGTCCTGAGAATGCTCCCCCAGAAGTACCCCAGTTATAGGATAATATCGCAGGTGGGGATGCCGTAACACTTAGTGTAATGACCGTATCCTGACAAGAAAATACACCGGAAGGACTCGGCACCATTCCTGATATGTTGGGAGGAAGTACAAACCGGATAGGTACTGCATTTGAAAAATCAAGACAAACATCTGCCGTATCTATACCACCATCAGTACCAGCATTCCCTGCGACTCCAACCAAATAATATATCTGCCCCGGAATTACTGGTGACCCGGGATAAACAATTTTTTTATCTGAAAACCGCCAAATCCGATTAAGCGATGGTTGGATGGTATCCGATACTAACCACCATATAAGCGTATCATTGGCATCCTGATATTCCCCAAAAACATTAAAATCCAACGAATCATCAAGGCATAAATTAAATGGCCCTCCTGCTATAAAACCAGCATTGGAAAGACACTTGCACTCATAATTACCACTCACCACAAATGGCTTGCAATCATAAAAATCAGTAAGTGTGAAACTATAATTAGAAGTGGTTTGAATTGGATTACTAGTAAAAACATTCCCGTTAAGTATCCCTCCACCTCCGGTTACCACATAGGAAGAAGAATCACCTCCTTGAAGGACAAATGTGATCGTGAATTCACTATTCGTGCCATTGCAATCGAACACAAATCCGGAGGCTGTAGGACCTGTATTCACATTAAGGAAAAAGGTATCAATACGGTCACTGGCACAATATGCATCACTCACATTCGATATAATCAAATACGTGCTTTGTGTTGTTGGAATCGAAATCTGAAACAGGTTGCCGGATACCAATTGGGTTACGGATTGACTATTTCCAATCTGATATTCCACTTCAAAAGGTGCCACTCCTGCAAGAGGAACACTCAACACATAGGGATCGGAAATACAAACTGTATCTGAATGAGCGAGCAAATAGGAAGGTTCGTTCCGCCAGGTCACAGGGATAGCATTCCCAAGGGACAGGCAGATATCTGTAGTGTCAATGTTGCCGTTCATCCCATTCCCGGCTATAGGTGCCACATAATAAGTGACTCCTGTTTGCATACTTGCCGGATTAAACAGGAATACCGGCTGATCATTCCAAGCGATAATGTCCGTATAAACAACCGGGCTACTTTCGTAGAGAATAAACTTGCGAATATCATCAGGTTCCAAAAAGCCATCATTTGAAAAATTCAAAAACAACGTATCACCGGGGCACAAATTCACACCTGATTCAACTAATGTACCTGCATCCGTCATGCAATCACAATTCGGTGTTGCTGATAAGGTTATCGTATCACATCCAAACTTATCCCATACCTGTAACCAAAAGGCCTGCCCTTCAGGAATAGAATCTGATATAAAATAGCGGCCATTTATCGTCCCCGGTTGACCGTTGACTTGCCAAGTCATTGAATCACCGGCTAATAATTCCAATTGAACAATGTACATATCATTCAAACAAGTGATCTGCGGATTCCCGATGACTGGTTTTTTTAGCACACTTACCGAAACAGGTCCACCAATTATCTTAGGGCATCCTGTAGGCGTTTGATCTGAAAAATCAATTATTTGAATGGCCATATCCGATTGTATGGGTAGAAACACTGTGTATGGATTCAGGTTGGTATTGAAAAAGAACGTATCCATACCAGCTATATAGCTCACTTGGTAATTACCAATTCCACCGAATAAAAACGTTAATGCCAAACTATCACCAACGCATAAACTATCAGTCGCATTGATCCAAACTGAAGGGCTTGGCAGGAATTCTATTGTAAAGGATACAATATCAAAACACCCTGCCAAATTGGTAACTCTAACCCAATAATTGCCACCGGCAAAAACAAAGGGGGGATCAATCGCCGGAAAGCCATCTTGTGCCTGTTGCGAATTAGCGTGAAATGTTATGGAATATTCAGAAGTGTCCAGGCCACTTAGCTCAAGGATTTCGATATCACGCAAATCAAAACTATCCACTGCGCATTGAATCGGAGGTGGTGTAACCTCAAGAACAGGAGGAATCAGAATCACAACCACAATGGCTGCCACATCGTAACAACCATGCTCAGTTGCCGCCCGTACCCAATAAGTGCCGCCCGTTGTAATATAGGTATCCTGCAAAGCATTTAATCCAAGAAAAGCATCTGATTGTGTAGGATGATAGGTAAATGTTACAAGGGAAAGACCGGATGTTTCAACGATATTGATGAGGGTGAGTTCGATCCCTCCCGGAGCACAAATGGGCACTGGTTGCTCAACAAAAATTTCCGGAAATTCCAAGGTGATATCAACCGGAATAATTTGAATACAACCATCGCCTGCTTCGACACGAATCCAGTAAGTGCCAGATTGCCAGACTAAAGGAGGAATACCCAAATCAGGTGTGCCTTGTTCAGCCGCTTGTTGGGTT
>JBBQMA010000232.1:0-5178 GCA_038328415.1 Chitinophagales bacterium
AACGAACGCCCGAGCTTCGGCAAGTTGTATGGCAGGATTACCTGTATTGGCACCAAGCCCAATATAAACGGGAACTGTTACGGGTGTGACTGGTACCATCCAATATAGGTTTTGTGCCAAAATCAGGCTTACCGGTAAAGATAGCGGATATTTGCACGGTGGTAAAGTTATTGAAGGTAGTATGAATATAGAATCGAAAGTACCAATATCCCAAATAGACCAGGAGGTCCGTCCAATTCCTGGATTAAAATTGCTGGGATTGCTAATTAGGTTCCTCAGCCTGATATCTGCTGGATTTGCAGCAAGATGCACGCTTTTTTTGTTTAGTTTGCCCGGACGCAGAGCCAGACACTATAAGGAAGACGAATTGTTGCAATCTGCTCATCGGCAGTGGGTATTCTCTGGCGGAAAACAAATCCGGACGTATACCTGGGGAAATGGTGACCGAAGAATTTTACTGCTCCATGGGTGGCAATCCAGGGGCACGGCGCTAAGGTACTTTGTGCCAGTGTTGATAGGTGAAGGATTCCAAGTGGTGGCGATGGATGCGCCCGGCCATGGGGAATCATCGGGGTACCAAATGACGATCACCGACTATGCCCGGGCTATTCTTGCCGTTGAATTAAAAGTTGGTCCTTTTATGGGGGCCATCGCTCATTCCTTTGGCGGAAGAGCAATAACCTATGCGCTGGGATATTTGGATCATCGGTGGCAAATGGAGAAGATCGTTTTATTAGCTGTACCTGCAAGTATCACCAGAATATTTTCTGATTTTTTTTCAAAAATTGGAGCAAGCGATGCCCTCATTCGTGCTGCTCATCAATTAGCTGTAGACCGACTGGGACATCCCGTTGAAGATTCCGAGATATATAATGTCGGTCATCGGTTGATCGCCAAACTACTGGTGATTCATGACAATCAGGATCAAATTGTCCCATTGTGGGAAGCCAAACGCATTGTTGATGCCATACCCGGCACCAAGTTCATCACAACTAAAGGTCTTGGACACTACAGGCTGGCTAAAGCACCTTCCACATGGGAAGAAGTACGCAGGTTTTTTACAACTTAAAGAATCAACATAGTGTATCATTTGGATTGCATTCGACCAATGGCATCCAAATATCGCCTAACCTCCTTTTTAACTTCAGGCGCCAAAATGGTAACTCCTATGAGATTGGGAAATACCATCGCAAAAATCATGGCATCAGAAAACCCTACTACCGCTCCTAGACTTACAGACGCCCCAATTATGATAAATACAAGAAACATTCCTTTGTAAACGAGCTCATTTTTACGTGTCCGCCCAAACAAATATAACCATGATTGCAGCCCATAATAGGACCATGAAATCATTGTGGAAAATGCAAAAAGCACAACGGCAATGGTGAGGATATAGGAGAAATGGGGAATGATACTGTCAAATGCAGTCGCAGTAAGCGATACACCATTCAATCCCGTGCCATCACCATAGGTTAGGAATCCACCCTCAATGTTTGTAATGACTATAACAAGTGCGGTCATGGTGCACACCACAACAGTGTCGATAAAGGGTTCCATCAAGGAGACCATACCTTCACTGGCCGGGTACTCTGTTTTTACGGCAGAGTGTGCTATGGCTGCAGAACCAACACCTGCTTCATTGGAAAATGCTGCTCTGCGAAATCCTTGTATCAACACGCCAACTACACCGCCGGTGATGCCCATCGGGGCGAAAGCGCCATCAAAGATTAATCCGATTGCTTGCGGGATGAGATCAAATTTTGCGACGAGGATGATAAAACCCGCAACCATGTAAATGCCTATCATGAAGGGTACCAAACGCTCTGTCCAGGCGCCGATTCGTTTTATTCCTCCTACAATGACCAAACCTGTAAATACAGCAAAAATTAACCCAATAATAGACCCTGCCGATCCGGATTGGATTTCAAAGGTGCCAACCAACATTTGAGCAGCCTGGTTAGCCTGGAACATATTGCCGCCACCAAATGAGCCACCCACGCACATGATAGCAAAAAAGATAGCTAGAAATTTTCCAAGAACCGGCATATTGTATTCGGCAAGTCCTTTGCGTAAATAATACATCGGTCCACCATATACTGTACCTGTAGGTCCGATGTCCCGGTATTTTACACCAAGTGTACATTCTGTAAATTTTGAAGCCATGCCTAAAAATCCGGCCAAAATCATCCAGAATGTAGCCCCTGGTCCACCAATGGCAATAGCAATAGCAACACCCGCAATATTGCCCAGACCAACAGTAGCCGATAAGGCTGCAGTTAATGCCTGAAAGTGACTGACTTCACCCGAATGACCTTCAATTCTCGCTGTGTCAGGAATATCTCCATCAACAACATTTATATCTGTTTTTAGTAACTCCACGCTTGGTCCTTCAATGCCAGCATATTTACCGCGAATGATATTGAGGGATGTGGTGAAATATCGAAGGCTTGGAAATCTGAAGTAAAAAGTAAAATAACTCGCTCCGGCTATTAAAATGATGAGTACTATAGGCACAGCAATGCCTTCCGATATAGGGATACTATAAAAAACGATTTTTTCAATTAGGTCTGTTGCAGGCTGGACTTTACTGTTGATCCATTCATCCAGTCCTTGAGCATGACCATCTGTCGGGAGGCAAAAGATGAAGGCTCCTAAGAGCCCGGCAAGAGAGAGTAGTTTTTGTTTCATAAGCCAGCGATTCATTCATTTTGATGGCTTAAGGTATAAACAAAAATGAATTGGATGGATAATTGATAACTAAATTTTATAAAGGTATTGATGACCGGCCTGCCAGCTTTTTAAAATGTTTTATCACATTCTGATGCGTAAATGATGCGGCAATAAATTGTTAATTCGCCCTGGAATGGCTTTGATCCAGCCTAATGCCTGACGTTCAACACGTATGACTTGGTATCCGGGCTTAGCCAGGATGTTGGGTAAATTAAGTTTACGTAGATAGTTAAGTGCTTGATCTTTCGTACAATCTAAGGAATCAGCATCGGGTGACAAAAGGGTACTCATCGCCAATTCATGATCGGGTACAAAAAGTTTGCCTCCCTTTAAAAGTCCGGCTGTAGTACCACTTTTGGAAATTAACTTAGATAGCATTAAATCATGGTGGTATTCAAAAAGTTCTTCAGGATATACCTTGATGGACTCATTTTTCCCTTCCAGCAAGCGCATTGGGATTTGAGGATTTAAATAGGGGATGTCCTGTTGCCGGACTTCTTTTTTTTCAGCGTATGCAGGTTTGGGCAAGTAGGGTAGTTGGTAACGGGAGTCGCTAATTCCAATAGACGCCGTTTTGCGTAACAAGCTGCAAAAGAATCCTTCACCCTTAACAAGGTGCGGATAACAACGAAAACCAAATTGACTCATCTGCACACCATCGGACTGTTGCTGCAAAGGCAAATTGGTTTCGACTGGGAAGACGGACGCCATCCATTGCACCTGTTCTTCATTTTCTTTGGAATTGTAAGTGCAGGTTGAATAAATGAGATGCCCCCCGGGCGCTAACATGTTCAATGCAAGTCGGAGTATTTCCTGTTGCCGGTTTACGCAACGCTCAATATTTTCTACCGACCATTCTTTTATACTTAGCACATCTTTCCGAAACATACCCTCACCCGAACACGGTGCATCTACGAGGATAACATCAAATAATTCATGCCACTGTCCGGCAAGTTGGTGGGGAGACATCCGCGATACCAACACATTAGGAGAACCCCATCGGGTAATATTTTCTTCCAGGATAATTGACCGTTGTGGATGAATTTCATTGGCTACTAGGATATCATCAGGGCCGATTAAAGAAAGAAGATGTGTGCTCTTTCCACCCGGTGCGGCACAAAGATCAAGGACTGCAATTGGCTTGGCACTTTTAGGAATATGTCTGTAAAGCCATTCGATAAGCATGGAAGAAGCCTCCTGGACATAATAAGCACCGGCATGAAATAAAGGGTCCAATGTAAATACCGGGCGTTGGTCCAGATAAAATCCATCGCTGCACCACTCAACAACAGCTTCTGTTTTTAGCCCGACTACTAATTTCTGCGGATTTAACCTGATACTAGTAGGTGAAGGTTCAAATAGACTTTCCTTAAAATCGCCATATCCTGTGCCAAGGATCTGGCGCATTTGGGCTTCAAAGGCTAGGGGCAATTTCATCAATTAGCTAAGGATATGGGCCAGTGGACCACCAGATTTAAAATAATCATCCACACGTCTTGAAATCGCCGGATCTGTTTCCAGCACCGGCGCATGGTGAGGTTTGGTACGAGCATCCATGATAAGCGATCCCCGGCAACCCCAATGTTTGAATTCCTGAAAGGAATCTACACCATATATATCATGGGAGGGATTAGTTCGTGTAAACGTTGTCCAAAGGAAATTATTTAGGTTGGTAGCGGCGAAGGTTGCATCATCCTGGATGACGATCAACGGAAAATTATCCAGATTGGACGAGCTTAAGTGCCGGACAAGTTCATCCATCTCTGCTGCTGCTGCTGTATAACCAAGGAATTTTTTTCCAGACAAAAAGAGGATGCCCGGCAATCCGCAACGCAGGTCTTTCCATCCTGAGGGTAGTAAAAGATCAGACGGTGGAGTGGTGCCTAGTGTTCGAATAGCCTGACCCCGGCATGCGATGACAACTTTCGAACCTGCATTCCAGCCATCGCCCGAATAATCCAACGTATCCATAGTGGTATTCGTCTGAAAATGGAGGTCGCGCTCCCATCTAACCCGGGACAAAACATGCTGAAAAAAACCACCAATGTCATGGGTGTTTAAACCTGGGTCATCTAATGAATTTGCTATGATGAGAAACTTGGCGAGCGTTGTCTGACCTTTACCCAGCAAATGATTGGCCTGTGTCAGTATCTCTTCAGGTACAGGCGTCCTGAACGGCATATATCGTTCCGTTCCAATCGCCAGTAGCAGCGGGTGGACTCCGGAAGCATCAACTGCGTTAACTTCCTTAATTCCAGGGAATTCTTGTGGAATTAATTCTCCGGCTATGTCATGGATAAGTTTTCCAAAAAAGGAATCTTCCTGTGGAGGCCGGCCGACTACCGTAAAATGCCAGATTGCATCCTTGCGATGGTAAACCTGTTCGACATCCATCACAGGAAAATCATGTGTAAGACTATAGTAGCCGAGGTGGTCACCAAATGGACC
>JBBQMA010000233.1:0-5163 GCA_038328415.1 Chitinophagales bacterium
CCTGGATTCTGGAAGGTCAGCGGACGGGGGTGTGGAATGGGGTGTCGCCTGCACCAGTGACCAGCAAACAACTGGCCCATGCACTGGCAAAAGCGAAAGGAGGATGGCTTACAGCGCCAGTTCCTTCATTTGCCCTGAAACTTATCATGGGCGCAATGAGTGAGACAGTCCTGACCGGAGCCCGCGTACAATCCGAGAAGGCACTCCTAGCCGGATTCGATTGGCGATTTATCCAGATCGGAGCGGCTTTGGAAGATCTTTTATAAGTTCTAAGGTTTTCGGTTCTAATTTGCTCGGCGCTGCGATTCTATGTCCACTTAAGGTTGTTTCGTTATGTCGTTGTTTCGAGCAAAGGAACTATGAATAACGAACGACGAATCTTCAATTGTCATGGTTGTCTTAGTTATCAATTGATTTGGGGTATCCTCCACTTTTTTCCGTTCTACATTCTACATTCCACATTCTACGCTCTACGTTCTACTTTTCCTGTCGGTGGCGGGGTGTCGCAGGGTATTGCTGGGTGATAGCGGGGAGGGGCGTGATTTCTCCTAGTCGCGCAGCGTCATGACAAGCGTACTTTAAAAGAAGCATCGTCTTATGGCCACCACGGAAGAGTTATGGTGCCCTACTGACATAGCCTAGGTAATTTCTAAACCTAAAAAAGGGAGTCTGCTTTGAAAGCAAACTCCCGTGGTCAATCTACCTGGTAAGGTATTTCTTAGCGTGTGTGTACAAACGTGTAGGCCTTTCCGGATTTTCCGGCACGGCCAGTACGGCCAATCCGGTGGATATAGCTGTCGAACGTTTTAGGTACTTCGAAGTTAATGACGTGGGATACATCGCTTATATCCAAGCCGCGAGCGGCAACATCCGTAGCTACAAGGATGCGGATGCGCCCCTGACGGAAGGATTCCAGTGCACGCTGGCGCTGGCCCTGTGATTTATTGCCATGGATCATGTCGGCTTTGAAGCCGCAACGAATTAGCTTGGTCGTCAGTTTGTCTACGCGGTGTTTCGTTTCCGCGAAGATGAGCACCTTGTTCATATCCTTATCGCTAAGGAGATTTTCGAGGAGCACAAAAGGGTCCATGCCTGCGCCCACTTTTACCACATCCTGTTCGATATGGTCAGCAGAGGTGATGCCTGAGGTAACTTTAACAGTCAGCGGATTGGTCAACAGGTCATCAATATGCTGCTGGAGGCTTGGTTCAATGGTAGCGGAGAACAACAGCGTCTGTTTGCGTACCTTAATGCTGGACGACAATTTCTTGACATCGTTGACAAAACCCATATCCAGCATGCGGTCAAATTCATCCAGAATGAGGGTGTTGAAATTGTTTAGGTCCAACGCCCGGCGTTGCACCAGGTCGAGCAGACGCCCAGGGGTGCCCACCACCAAATGGTGAAAACGGGAGAGCTTGCGTACGTCCATGCTGACGCTGCCACCACCGATATAACTGCCTGAATACAGACGCATACCAAGGCTCAGGGAGCGAAATTCGCCTTCCACCTGTTGTGCCAGTTCGCGGGTCGGAACAAGGACAAGGGCAGGAGCAGGTTCTTTTGCCGTCAGCCATTGCTGGATGAGCGGGATAAGAAATGCAGCCGTCTTGCCGGTACCGGTTTGGGCTATACCCAGCAAATCACGACCTTCGAGGATGGGTTCGATAGCCTGATCCTGAATGGGTGTAGTGTGGGTGTAGCCTTTTTCCATGATGTTGGCCATCAGCTCTGGGTGGAGGTTAAACGCCTCCCATGGACGGGTGTTTACAGGTTCCTCCTTCGTTACCAGTGGCTTTGCAGCCTGGATAAACTTGTGATGGGGAATGTCCTGCGTTTTGTTGCTTTTTTTCTTCCCAAAACCAGAGCCAGACGGCTTAGAGGCACCAGAAGAAAACGGGCGGTTGCGTTTGAACCGCGGAGTCGTGTTTTGCATAAAATAAAAAAAGATAGTTCGCCTCTGGCCTGGCCAGCTCCGACAGGATTTCTGTGAGAATCGTTAACAGGAAAAGACGCTGGTTAAAAATGTTTTTCGGTTTGTTGCGTCCTTACCTTCACCGGAGAAAGGGCGCCGTGGATATCATCGAAATTGCCTAATGCATAAAGCATTTTACAATGTTCGATAATAGCCTGCATAAAATTGCGCTGGGAATTGTATGGCAAGCCATATTCCTGCGCAGTATTTGATACAATGTTTGAAATCTTTTTATAGTGAACATGGCAGATGTTGGGAAACAAATGATGTTCTACCTGATAATTCAATCCACCGACAAACCACGAGAAAATCCGACTTTTCGGCGCGTAGTTTGTGGTCGTCAAAAGTTGATGAACGGCCCAGTTGGTCTCCATATTGCCTTCACCATCCGGAATCGGGAATACACAATCCGGCATGACGTGTGCCGTTTGGAAAATCAAACCCAATAAAAAAGCAGCTACGAAGTGCATACTCAAAAAGCAGAGTAGGGTAAACCACGGTGAAACGGGAATGAGTAGAAGGGGCAATACCAATATGACCATGTGATAGACCAGTTTGGAAATAATCGAACGAATAAGGAGATTTCTAAACGGCTTGCCACCAGGGATGAGACCGCGCTTGCGGTACGAAGCTAATTGCTGGAATTCCTTTGTAGAGATCCAAGGCATAGTCATTAATCCATACAGAAAAAAGGCATAGATATGCTGGAACCGATGCACCCAATAGCGTTTTTGCGTTGGTGAAAAGCGCAGCAACAAAGGCACATGAATGTCCTCATCTGCACCTTCTACGTTGGTATAAGTATGATGAAGCACGTTATGCTGGATCTTCCAGAAGTCGGCATTACCGCCCACCAGGTTTAGCAGATAGCCAAGAGCACGGTTGACGTTGGCATTGCGGGAATAGGCGCCATGGTTAGCATCATGCATGACACTCATGCCTATGCCGGCCATGCCCATACCCATCAAGATCCACATACCAAAAAGTACCCAATGATTGCTTATCATACCGGAGTACATCAGACCTAAGGGCACAAGGTAGACCACCAACAGAACGATGGTCTTTGTGACCATAGTCACATTGGCATGCCGCGAGATGTTATTTTCAGTGAAGTAGGCACTCACCCTGGCCCTTAATGTGGGGTAAAATTCAGGTAAAGAAGCCCGGTTGTAACGGGGACCGCTAAAGATCATATGGGAATTTTGCAATAAAATTAGACGCAAATATACAGTCAAATCTCCACTCTAACATACTACCCCTGTCAAAAGTTCAGGAAGTTTGGAATGAGATTGGTTTAAGATGCTCATTTTTAGTTTGTTGAGTTTGGAGCTGGACCCAAATGTTAACAAACGGTTTAACAAATAACCACAAAATCTGAATGCAGGGAGCGGGGTGGGTTTCTAGTATGTACGGTGTGAGAGCTATGCGAATAATGGCTATGTTTCGGACGAATAGGTTGTTAAAATTCTACAAATCCTTCTAATTCAGCAGAAGTGCCTAATTTTGCAGCCATGGTAAGGAATTTTGTCAAAAAAGAGCCGGTGGACAAGTGGGTCGTTGACCCCATGAAACGTTTTATCGCTAACAGCACGATGAGCGGGATCGTGTTATTTGCTTCTGCACTTTTAGCAATGGTCATCGCTAATTCGCCCTTGGCAGATGAATATTTCGATTTTTGGCATATCACATTCAGTATTGGTTTTGAACCCTATGTCATTGCAAAAGATCTGCATCACTGGATCAATGACGGTTTAATGGCCGTGTTTTTTTTCGTGGTAGGCCTCGAGCTAAAACGAGAAATAATCGGTGGTGAATTGCAAAATCCTAAAAATGCTATTTTGCCGATTGCGGCAGCGGTTGGCGGAATGGTCCTGCCTGCATTAATTTATTATTTATTCAATTATTCCGATGATTCCTCCGGCGGGTGGGGTATACCTATGGCAACGGATATCGCTTTTGCATTGGGCATTTTGTATTTATTGGGTGATCGCGTGCCCATTTCCCTCAAAATATTTTTGACGGTGTTAGCTATTGCTGACGATCTGGGCGCTGTATTAGTCGTTGCCTTTTTTTATACGTCAAATATTAATGAAACTAGTTTGTTGACAGGTGCCGCTTTTATGGTTATTTTGGTTTTTGCAAATTATATCGGTGTCCGCAGTACACTTTTTTATGGAATCGTTGGCATTGGTGGCTTATGGTTGGCCTTTTTGATGTCCGGTGTCCATGCTACGATTGCAGCCGTTTTGGCTGCATTTACTATTCCTGCCAATGTAAAAATATCAGCGAAGTATTACAGTGAACGACTTAAAGATTTGATATCGAAATTCCAATCTGCCGAAACGAATGAAGTGCCTACCGTTACAAAAGAACAATTTCATGTGTTGGAGCAAATTAGGGAAATGACCAAAAAAGCATTGACCCCACTTCAGCGTCTGGAGCATGCGATGCATCCCCTGGTCGCTTTTATTATTATGCCTATTTTTGCATTTAGCAATGCAGGGGTAGTTTTGTCAGCTGATTTTTTGACCCAAATGGTAACACCCGTTGCTCTCGGTGTAAGCGCTGGTCTTTTATTGGGAAAAGTAGTCGGTGTGGTTGGCGTCGTCCGGTTTTTTATATGGTCTAAATGGGCAACATTTCCGGATGGCATGACTAATAAACTGTTGTGGGGATCCGGCTTCCTGGCAGCCATCGGATTTACTATGTCGCTATTTATTTCAGGACTTGCGTTCAGAGACGAAAACTTTATTATCCAATCCAAAATAGGCATATTGACCGCTTCATTTATCGGCAGTGTGGTCGGGTATTTTCTAATTCGATCGGCTACGTCCAAACAGGAGGTATAAGGATTTTATTCCACCGTTTTATTACCGATTGGATTAATGATGGACGCATGCATGGATGACATTGGTCATTTAATGCCGATCCAGTGTTGATCCGGCCCTACCTTTGATTAAAATCCAAGGTCATGCGTTTGCTTTTATCCATAATTTATATTGGTCTTTTTGCAACACTCCAGGCCCAGGACCCTTCTCAATGCAATGAATTGCTTACGATTGTTGAGGCCGAACGCAAGGGCTATGAATCGCTCATCAACTTCGTTACCAATCCGCTCACTCAGGATTACGATATTCGTTATCACCGCCTGGAATGGCAGGTTGATCCTGCTGTTGCGGCTATTCAGG
>JBBQMA010000234.1:0-5148 GCA_038328415.1 Chitinophagales bacterium
TGAAATGGCAATACAGCCACTACCTGTTCCCAAGTCTAAAACGGATAGTGGATGCCTTTGGGACTGCAGGAATTTGATAGCAATATCGGTAAGTTCCTCTGTTTCTGGTCTAGGAATTAGTGTGGAATTTGAAACTTCAAAGACATGCCCATAAAAATGAGATTTCCCTGTAATGTATTGCACGGGTTCCCCTGATTTAACCCGCTTGATTGCTTCATCAATGGACAAATAATTTTTAGCGGTTACGTCCGAAAATTCGAGGCCGTCTTCTAAAAGACACCTTATAACAGCTCTACGTTCGCCTGGTGCAGGGATATCCATTACCAAAGCTTCGTCCAGATACTTCTTTATATTATCGCGGTGCTGCATTGTTTTTACCCGAAAATAGGCCTAATCATGACAGCCTGTTCTTGAAGTCTTCGTATGTGAATGTGCGAAGGACTTCAGCCTTTCCTTCCATAGTCCACAGTCCAATTGATGGATGACGTACACCATTGAATGTTGTGGTCTTAACCATCGTATAGTGGATCATATCCTCCAAAATAACGGGATCTCCGATTTCTAATGGACGATCAAAAGCATATTCAGTGTGAAAATCGCCAGCCAAGCAGCTGGTACCTCCAATCCGATAAGTCGGTTTGCCTAGTTGAGGATCACTTGCGCCTCTTATCACAGGTCGATAGGGCATCTCCAGTGTATCGGGCATATGCGCTGTGAACGACACATTTAATATTGCTGTTTTAACACCGCGATTTTCAACAATATCTTCTACATGTGAAAGTAGCTCTCCTGTTTGCCAGGCAATTGCGCTGCCAGGCTCAAGAATTACTTTAACATCGTGTTTTAGTCGAAACGCCTTTAAAATACGAATGAGATGTTCAATATCATATCCTTCTCGGGTCATCAGGTGCCCTCCACCCATATTAACCCATTTCACTGAAGGCAAGAGGTGACCAAATTTTTCTTCCAAGTGCTGCAATACTTCTTCCAATGCAAATGAATCGGATTCACACAATGTATGGAAATGTAGCCCTTCTATTCCGTCTGGTAAGCCCCCGGCAAGGTGCTCTGCAGTCATTCCAAGTCGGGAGTAAGGAGAGGCAGGGTTGTATAGGTCTGTTTTAACGTCCGAATATTCCGGATTGACTCTCAGCCCGCAGGAAATCTTTTCCGATCGCGAATTTACAATTGGTTTAAACCGACTGTACTGGATTAAACTATTGAAGGATATATGACTACAATAGCCAAGGAACTCATCAATTTCCTCCGAAAAGTATGCAGGTGAATAAGCGTGCGCTTTAGCCTTCATTTCCTCAAAACAGAGTCGGGCCTCATGCAATGAACTCGCGGTAGCGCCGGGCAGATATTCTCTGATAATCGGGAATACCTTCCACATTGCAAAGGCTTTAAAAGCAAGGATAATTTCAACTCCTGCCTCTTGTTGCACCTTATCGATGATAGCTAGGTTTCTTCTAAGACGGGTTTCATCCAGGATATAGCATGGCGATGGAAACTGACTGTAATCTATGTTCATTATTTATAACTCAAGGTCAATATCAAATGCCTCGTGCCAAGGCAAACCATCCAAATTAAGTCTTTCCATAAACGGATCCGGATTGAATTCTTCCACATTGTATACACCAGCACGATTCCATAATCCGGTCATCATCATTCTGGCACCAATCATAGCCGGGACACCCGTCGTATAGGATACACCCTGAGCTCCAGTTTCTGCATAAGCATCCTGATGCTTACAATTATTCCAAATATAATAAGTGCGCTCTTTTCCATCCTTAACCCCTCGAATCCGGCATCCTATTGATGTTTCACCTGTGTAATTTTCACCGAGGTCACCTGGATCAGGGAGAACCGCTTTTAAAAACTCCAGGGGTACAATGTCAATTCCCTTGAATTTTACAGGAGCAATACCAGCCATACCAATATTCTGAATCACTCTTAGATGGGTCAGATATTCATCTCCAAATGTCATCCAGAAGCGTGCCTGCTTAAGCGTTGGGAAGTTTTTTACCAGCGATTCCAACTCCTCATGGTAGATCAAATAGGATTTTTTAGGTCCTATACCTGGATAGGTGAGCATTTTGCCAATCTCATGAGGTTTCGTTTCTACCCACTGGCCATCTTTCCAATATTTGCCATTCTGAGTCACCTCACGAATGTTAATCTCCGGATTGAAGTTTGTGGCGAATGCTTTGCCATGATCGCCTGCATTGCAGTCTACAATATCCAGATAGTGTATTTCATCAAAATGATGTTTGGCAGCATAAGCAGTAAAAACACTTGTTACGCCAGGGTCAAAACCACAACCTAGAAGGGCCATATTTCCGGCAGCTTTAAACTTGTCATGGAGTTCCCATTGCCATTTGTATTCAAATTTGGCTTCGTCTTTAGGCTCATAATTTGCTGTATCCAGATAGCGTACTCCCGTTTGGAGGCAAGCGTCCATGATAGTCAAATCCTGATAGGGCAAGGCAACGTGCAAGACCAGATCTGGTTTGAAACTATTAATAAGGGATACCAATTCAGGAACATTGTCAGCATCTACTTGTGCTGTTTGCACTCGATTACCACCAATCGCGGCAGCTATCTGATCACACTTTGCCTTGGTGCGGCTAGCCAGCATGATTTCTGAAAAAATTTCAGGATGCTGCGCACATTTTACAGTGACTACTCGCCCTACTCCACCAGCTCCGATTATCAGTACTTTGCCCATTATAAATATCATTTTAGAAGTCAAAAGTAGGGAAATTGGATAATTTCGCCTGATGGATGACAAACTAAACGTCAATGGAAACATAAATGCATTTAACCCCAATGGGGTTGGACTGCATAATGGGCATTTTATTGGACTTCCGTTTGAAGAAGTGGATGCCCGAGTTATAGTGATCACTGTACCATGGGATGTTACTGTTTCATATGGAGCGGGCACTGCAGACGGCCCAGGGCAAGTTCTATCCGAATCCTGCCAACTTGATCTCGAAGATCCGGCTGTTCCGGATGCCTGGCAAATAGGGCTTTATGTCCGACCACCACTAGATACAATTCGAACATCATCAAAGGTCTTGCGCAGTTTATCAGAGTCCTATATTGGTCTTCTTGAAGAAGGCGCTGATCCGGCAGGGATTTCCGATCAGTTAGTAGCGATTAATGAAGCCTGCCATGAACTCCACGATTCGGTCTATTTACAGGGAAAGGCTTTGTTGGACGAAAATAAAATCCCTGGATTATTGGGGGGGGATCACAGTACACCATATGGGTTGATCAAGGCAATTTCAGAGCGGTACCCGAATTTTGGCATCCTACAGATTGATGCGCATATGGATTTGCGAAAAGCCTATGAGGGATTTGTTTGGTCACACGCCTCTATTTTTTATAATGTCATGCAGACCTTGCCTATCCGAAAGCTGGTACAAGTTGGCATAAGGGATTATTGCCAGGAGGAGACGGATTACGCTATGTCTCTCCAGGATCGGATTACCATCAACACGGACCGGGATATGCGCAGGTCTCTTTTCCAGGGTATATCCTATCATGAAATATGTAAGAAGATAATTGCACATCTTCCTGATGAGGTATATGTAAGTTTTGATATCGATGGACTGGACCCGTCATTATGCCCTAGTACAGGTACTCCAGTCCCAGGAGGCCTTAGTATCCAGGAAGCATTCTATTTACTGGAACTCGTAAAAGAAAGCGGTCGTAAAATAATCGGTTTTGATCTTTGTGAAGTAGGAGGAAATAACGCTTGGGATGCCAATGTCGGCGCACGGGTCCTATATAAGTTAGCTAACCTGGCAGGTTCTGTTTAGGTAAAGAAAATTGAGACGTTTGATTCGAAACAAATGAAATAACTTTTTACCTATCAAACTGTAACCGCATGCCGGGTAGATCAGATACAATCTGGCCATTATTAAAGACGCAGTTTCCATTTACCCAGGTTTGCTCAACCATGCCTTTCATGATCATTCCTTCCAGAGGCGACCATTGGCATAGGTAATGCAAATTAAGCTTCTCAACCATCCAAGATTTGTCGAGATCTACTATTACCATGTCGGCCCAGCAACCTTCGTCCAAGAAACCTCTTTTTTGAATCTGAAAACAAACTGCAGGGGCATGACACATCTTTTCCACTAATCGTTCTAATGAAAATCGTCCTTGATGAACCTGCTGAAGCATAAGTGGTAATCCATGCTGAACTAATGGTAAGCCTGAAGGAGCTTTTAAATAATTAGCATGTTTTTCTTCAAGAGTATGTGGTGCGTGATCGGTTGCTATGATGTCGATCCGATCATCTAATACTGCCTTCCAAATGGCTTCACGATCTTCAATGGTTTTAATGGCAGGATTGCATTTAATCATTGAGCCAAGTTGTATATAATCGGCATCACAAAAGTGAAGATGATGAACACAAGCTTCGGCTGTAATTTGTTTTTTGGCAAGTGGCAAGTTATTTTCAAAAAGCGCTGTTTCCTCCGCAGTGCTGATATGGAGGATATGAAGTCGGGTTCCATGACTTTTAGCCAGTTCGATTGCAGTAGAAGAGGATAAAAAACAAGCTTCCCTACTTCGAATCAAAGGATGGGCCTCGATAGGGATGTCATCACCGTACTTCGACACATAAGCGGAGAGATTATTTCGAATGGTCGTCTCATCCTCACAATGAGTTGCAATTAGTATAGGACACCTCGAGAACAGGTTTTCGAGGATCCGGTGATCATCTACAAGCATATTCCCCGTACTTGATCCCATAAATATTTTGACGCCACATACATTTTTAGGGTCAGTAGCCAGGACTTCCTCCAGGTTGTCATTGGAGGTGCCCATGAAAAAGGAGTAGTTCGCCGGGGAATCCTTAGCAGCAATGGCATATTTCTGTTCAAGCAATATCTGGGTAAGCGCTGGTGGTGATGTATTGGGCATTTCCATAAAGGAAGTTACACCTCCAGCCAGAGCAGCCCGGGATTCACTCTTGATTCTCGCCTTATGTGTCAATCCCGGTTCTCTGAAATGAACCTGGTCATCGATTAAACCTGGTAGAAGATATTTCCCTTTCAGATCTACCTCTTCTGTCCCTGTTGGTACCGTAATCTCACTCCCAATACGGCTAATTATCCCATCAACTACTAAAAG
>JBBQMA010000235.1:0-5115 GCA_038328415.1 Chitinophagales bacterium
TGCCTTTGTCAAAAGAAATACGCCTTCGCTGGTATTGGGATGCATAATATTGTCGGCAGGTCTTTTGTATCAGGTATTCGGGATGGTCAATGCTAAAATGGATCAGGAGTGGTACATTCTCAAGAGGCAGGCGGAGCCGTCTACTGTGCTGATCAAACAAGGGAGCCATATACTTGCACTTGATTTTTCAAACAAATCCGAAACTGCCAGCAGATCTTTATGGCCGGGGTATGGATATGTTTGGGAAGTTCCGTCCTCTGTGGATTTCAAAATAGGTGAAATTTCTAAAAAGAATCAATTGCTGCTTTTGGTCAAGGATTCCCTTTCCTGGGGGCATCATATTACTGGGAATTTTCACTTGTTCATCAATAATACCCTCCCTGATAAAAAACCGGCAAAAGGTGTACAACTTTTCCTTGCTCCTGATATGGATTATGGAGCAAAACGAACATTGAAGGAATGGGCAACGCGCATGGGTGTTCCATTGACCGATCTAAAAGACACCGGTTATTTTCACAAAACAATGGAATAAACGATGGTAGCCTCGGTTATCGAATGACAATTGGAAAATTGGAAAGGCTATTTGGATAAGCTCTCAGGAAACGACCTATCTGCTCCTGCCATTTTTCAATGTTTAGCGGCGTGGATGATACTGCTTCAGTACAATGTAGAATGGGATATCCTAAAGTGGTGCAAAGTTCATCTATCGAGGTGCACGATAGGGCAAATTGCCGCACCCACCGATCGGATATACGGATGCGTTGACAAGCCTGTAGGATTTTTAGTTGTGTGCCAGGGGCTAATCGTTCGAATCGTCCGATACTACCCTTTTCAACCTGCCCAGTTTCATCATAGTTCCAGCCCTTCATTCGTGTTGCCTCAGCATTCGATTCTGATCTGGGCTGGACAAGATTTTCTTCAAACGTGGTGCCAAAATGCGCCATTACAACTGTCATCACCTGTACAGGCTTTTCTACCAGTTCTTCGTACCGGATTTCTACATATCGGCTGTTTCCCCTTTCTTTCAAGCCAAACACTGCGTTGAATAAATAGAAGGATATAGCTTGATAGGGTGTCATATCACGAGCTACCATCGATGCGATGGCATCGTATGGATTTCGGACACTATGAATCACAGAGCTGTTTGGAAACGCCTTCAGAAAATGATGAAAACAATAGGCATTGACCGGGGATTTTTCAACCACCTGGGAGGCGCCGGGGGTTAACGCCCGTTGGAAATAATGCGCAGCAAATACTTGGAAAGTTGGACTTTGGTCAATGAGCTCTTTCAGCTCTGCCCGTTTCCATCCATACCAGCTTTTATCCAATATGGCGCCGTTCAGCCGGAAGAGCGTTTCGTTTTTTAATCCGTTAAATCCTTTGACCAGAAGCAAGTGTTTATGCTTGTTCCAATCAGCATACAATTTGGGATGCGTGAACAGGTAGGTCTCCGGACCAGCAATACATCCGTGGTGACTATTGATCAAACTCCGGATTAGCGAAGATCCTGTGCTGGGTGCGCCCCCAGCCAAATGTATTTCCATGCTGGTTGTCAATAGGAAAGGCTAATGATAAATGTTAAAAAAAGCAACACGTTAAAGGTGATGTAGCTCCTTACTGGCGTATAGGCTGTTAATGGAATCTTTAGTACCCGCCAAGTATAAGCCACCATAAGTGCTTTGCCAGCAAGGTAGGCAAGTACTGTGGCAAGCGCTATACCGGGCAAGCCTATACTCCTGGCCAAAAGAATGCTCAAGCCGATATTGAGCAGAATTTCAATGAGTAGAATGTAAAGGAGTGCCATCCCTTTTTTATGACTGTAGAGCAGTGATTGAGGCATTAGGATTCTGCTGCTCAATACAAGCAAGTATACGTTGAAAATTGTCGCTGATGGCGCAAATGCAGCGCCATAGACCCATACAAACAAAAACGGGCTGGACAACATAAGCAAAATGGAAAGCGGATAAAGCCAGTTGGCAAGCCGCTTGTGCTCCCGTTTCAGCACCTCCAGCCCTTCCTCCTGGGACTTCCGCAACCTCGGTATTAGCGCAGCCACCACACTGGCTACCAGCAACATACTAAAGGGCAGCTCTCTGGCACCATACCTGAAAATGGCAAAATCATTGGCTTCCGAAAACATACGAAGCACAATAAAGCCATCAACATAGTTCATTAATCCATCCAAAGCTGCGTGACCAATGAATGGAAGAGCCGTCCATACAAATCCACTGGTTAATTCCTGTTTTGGCCACGATCCTTTGCCAAGGTTGAGTACTATATAAAGGAACCACACAAATTTTAAAGAAGCCAATAGCGCTAGTCCCATTACCATTGCAGCCAGACCAGAGCCTGCCCACAATGGGACCAATACACAGAGGAGGGTAATGAAATTGGTCGCCAAACTATAAATAATAATCGCTTTATAACGGTAGGTGAGCAGATAGTAGTAATCAACTAAGGATGCAGGTATCGTAAATAATGCCAGGATAGCAATCCAACCATAATAAGGTAAGTCGTCAAAGGAAGTAAAGCCCAGGATGATAGGTTTGCTAAGGATCAGGACAATATATGAAAGGATACCCGCGAGTGTAAAATAGATTGCCATCCGGGCAAAAAACGATGAAGCAGATGGAAGCAATTCATCATCCCAGACAGAGAGAATGGCCTTTTTGCCACCGTTAATCCAGAAATACGAAAACAGATTTGAAATGAAAAAAAGCATTTCATAGAGTGCCACCTCTTCTAGGGGCAGGCCACCGCGGACAAGTAGCACCCCTACGAGCAAAGCTGTGAGATAGTGAATACCATTTGACCACTGGAGGGATTGGATATCTGTAATTGTGGGCAGTTTGACCAAGGCGCGGTTTATATGAACAGTTTTTGTCTTTTTGCTAATCGGATTTTCATGGTAGGTTCATTTGTAATTGGCAAAGAATGACACAATAATTTTTCAAAATATATAAACAAAGGTAATGCGCTAACTATACTGTCCATCGTACCTTCGGCAGGTTAGTTTTATTTCGATTGTGCCATGAGTTATTTTTATTTCACTAAAAGAGAGCGCAAGGCACTCTTGATGAGTAGTCTGGTCGTTGCGTTGTCTATGCTCGTTCTTGTCTTGTGGCGGGAGGAGCCATTGGCATTGGAATTATTTTTAAATGCTAAAGAAGAGGCGATTAAACAACGCCTGACGGGTACTCTACCTGGGAAGCGTAAAGTGGAATTCAAGGAAACGGGTCCTGAGGAAGCCACCAACGGTGAAGGCGAGCCGGCTGAAGGGCTCGATAGCAGTTTGCCTCCAATGCCTTTTGATCCAAATACGGACGATTTGCCTACATTGATCCAGGCAGGTTTGCCGGACAGAGTGGCGCGTACGATTATTAATTATCGGGAAAAGGGAGGACGATTTTATCGAAAGGAAGATCTAAAGAAGATCTTTGTCATGACCGAACCCTTGTATGCTAAAATTGAATCCTTTGTCCAAATTGTTGACCAAAGGAAGGATATAAGACCTGAGAAGGCGGTCATTATTGATATTAATCGGGCCGATGAAGAAACTTGGAAATTGTTGCCCGGGATTGGATCTGCCTACGCCGCACGAATTTGCAAGTTCAGGGCTTCCCTGGGAGGATTTCATTCCCTGGATCAGGTAGCCGAAACGTATGGCCTGCCGGACACGGTTTTTCAAAAAATTAAAACCAGGCTACAATGGTCAGAAGTGATCCGCAGACTCGACCTCAATAACCTTCCTCCAGACAGTTTGGCAAAACATCCGTACATCGATTTCAAGCAAGCGGGATTGTTGGTTAATTACCGAAAACACCACGGCCACTATAAAACGCTGGAATCAGTAGCTGATTCTAAAGCATTCTCCGCGGAGCAATTAAAAAGAATCGCACCATACATAAATTTTGAAGCGGTCGATTAACTAGAACTTACAGCAATATATTTTTTGACAAAGGCCATCATTTCCTCCACCATCTCTGGTGATCCGGCTACTATGGTGGTCCGCTGATGGAGTTCGACGGGATCGATCTCTAGGATACGCTCGAGTTGGGTATTGATCGCCTTGCCTCCGGCTTGCTCCACGATAAACGACATTGGGTTACATTCATAGAGCAGCCTCAGTTTGCCTCTTGGATATTTGCGGGTGTTGGGATAAAGAAAGATGCCGCCCTGGAAAAGTATCCGGTGGATATCTGAAACCATCGAGCCTATATAACGCAGTCCCAGGTTGAGGTCGGAACATAAATCGATATACCGCCGCATTTCCAGATCAAATTTCAAATAATAGCCCTGATTGACAGAATAGTATTGGCCGCGTGCAGGTATCCGGATATCTTGATGGGAGAGACAAAATTCGCCAATCGAAGGGTCGAGTGTAAAGCCGTTTACACCTTGCCCCGTAGTATAGACCAGGATGGTGGATGTGCCATAAATGACGTAGCCAGCGGCTACCTGTTCGATGCCTTTTTGCAGGAAGTCATCCAGGTTGCAGGCTTCGCCTTCAGGACTTTTACGCCGAAAGATGGAGAAGATGGTGCCTACGGAGACATTGACATCAATATTTGAGGATCCGTCTAATGGATCAAAAAGAACAACGTATTTGGGATGTTTTCCGGCGATGCCTGAAAACGAGAGGATGTTGTCCATTTCTTCAGATCCAATCCCTGCACATTCCCCACTATTCTGGAGGCACTCTATGAGTTTGTCATTGGCATAGGTATCTAGTTTTTGGACCAAATCACCACTTTGGTTCTGCGCACCGTCGACACCCAGGATGTTTACAAGCCCCGCCCGATTGACCTCTCTGTTTACAATTTTTGCAGCCACACCGATGTCGCGCAGCAGTCCTGTCAGCTCTCCTGTGGATTGACTATGACTTTTTTGGGATCGAAGAATAAATTCATCCAGGGTGATGATTCTGTTGGTGTTGTCCTTCATATTAGACTTTCGTTAAGCCAATCGGCGTGTAAAGATAGGTCTTCATACCGCTGGCAACCAAGAAGCTTATAATTTTGTTCCCGAATCTAATACTTTGTCGTTTGCAACACCTTTATTTTCTTAACCATTATTTTTACAAATACAGATCCCGGCTATTGGCGGGGTTAATTT
>JBBQMA010000236.1:0-5115 GCA_038328415.1 Chitinophagales bacterium
TCTTGCACTCCCCACGGCATTCATGCGTATTCCTTTAAAAAGCCCACCCAGGAAGAAATGGCCCATGATTTTTTGTGGCGTGTACATAAACAAGCACCCCAAAAAGGCTACATTCAGCTATTCAACCGTTCACAGTATGAAGATGTTCTCATCCAGCGCGTACATAGTTGGATAGATGAGCAGCATATAGAAAAACGGATGCATGCCATTAATGCCTTTGAAGAACTGCTCACTTTTGATGGACAAACTACAATCATTAAGTTTTTTCTCAATATCAGTGAAAAAAGACAAGGTGAAAAATTGCAAGAACGAATAGATAACCCTAAAAAACAATGGAAACATAATCCTGGCGATTGGGAAGAACGAAAACATTGGGATAAATACATGGCTTGTTACGAGGACGTACTCAACAAAAGTTCTATTCCCTGGCATATTATACCGGCAGATAATGAATGGTATCGCAATTATAACGCAGCCAAAGTTGTGTATGAAACGCTGAAGGGCATGAAACCCAAAAGTCCACTGCTGAAAGATAATCCGGTTTAGCATGGAGTTAATGAAAGTCCGGGCAGATAAATGGCTTTGGTCCATCCGATTTTTCAAAAGTCGCTCTATTGCTACAGAGGCTTGCAAGTCAGGCAATGTCACTCTGAAGAAAAAGGACATAAAGGCCTCCTACCTGATCCAGACCGGGGACTTTCTGACCATTAAAAAAAATGGCATTTTATATACCATTGAAGTGATCAAGCTGATAGACAAACGAGTGGGCGCTCCCATTGCGCAGGAATGTTTTCTTGATCATACACCTGAAGAGGAAATGAACAAGTTTGAACTGTGGTTTGCAGCTCGCTCAGGCAAATCAGAGTTTAGGGAAAGGGGTACTGGCCGGCCAACAAAAAAAGAAAGACGTCTTATTGATGCATTCAAAGAAGATGAAGATGTACTCGCCCCATAAATGACGAACTTAATAAAAAAACTGACAAAGGCAGCCACCGACAAAACGATAATCAACTAAAATGCCGAGACACCGTTTTTTCGCGGGTAACGGGATCATACACATAGAATCCTTCCCCTGATTTTACACCTAACTTACCCGCGGTGACCATATTGACCAGTAAGGGTGAAGGCGCATATTTGGGCCGACCAAATCCATCATGCATTACCCGTAAGATAGCTAGACAAACGTCAAGACCAATAAAATCGGCCAGGTGCAATGGACCCATTGGATGAGACATACCCAACTTCATTACAGTATCGATCTGCTCGACGCCAGCTACGCCTTCGAATAACGTTTCAATGGCTTCATTGATCATAGGCATCAGAATCCTGTTTGCCACGAAACCTGGGTAGTCATTTACCTCCACAGGCACTTTATCTAACGCACGCGAAACAGCCATGATCTGATCACACACATCATCAGAGGTAGCATATCCGCGAATCACCTCTACCAATTTCATTAATGGCACAGGATTCATGAAATGCATTCCTATCACTTTATCCGGACGGGAGGTTTCGGCGGCAATCTGCGTTATGGAAATCGATGATGTATTTGTAGCCAAAATAGTTGATGGACCTGTCAAACAATCCATTTCTTTGAAAATCTTTTTCTTCAATTCAGGATTTTCTGTGGCTGCTTCCACTACTAAAAAAACATCCCGAAGCCCTTCTTCCATTCCCGTATGACGACTTATTCGCTGCAGCGCCTCCACCTTGGCATCCAGCGCAATGCTGCCCTTTGAGACCATTCGGTCCATGTTCTTTTCAATAGTAGCAATAGCTCTGTCAAGGGCATCGCCGGAAACATCAACCAGGCTGACCTCATAACCTTTCATCGCAAAAATATGTGCAATACCATTTCCCATAGTACCTGCGCCAATTACGGCTACGCGCTTATTCATACTCCTTCTTTTGTGGACCAAAGGTAATTAATCAGCCTTGAAAGTCTCTATGTGGTAAACATTGATGTCCTATATCCGGGCTATTTGGCTTCTTCTTTAGAAAGCTTTTGCAGTACATTTGATAAAAATCCAATAATGATCATTGTAGCAGATAGTGGTTCAACCAAGGCCGATTGGATCTTTGCAGATGGAAATGGCTTTAGGGAAACTGTTAGAACGATGGGAGTAAACCCATTTTTTCATTCCGAATCCCAAATCACCAAAATGGTGAATGATGGTTTTAACAA
Source organism: Chitinophagales bacterium (assembly GCA_038328415.1). Taxonomy (GTDB): domain Bacteria; phylum Bacteroidota; class Bacteroidia; order Chitinophagales; family Saprospiraceae; genus JAGNXB01. The sequence continues at coordinate 2,186 of JBBQMA010000236.1, forward strand.
TCATGTTCCGGTAGACCAAATAGAATCGGTTTATTTTTACGGAGCAGGCTGTTCGGACGATAAGCGATGTGCCCAAATGGAGGCAGGACTTAGAAATGTATTTCTCAATGCCCGAATTTTTGTCGAACACGATTTATTGGCGGCTGCAAGGGCTACATGCTTCAATGATCCTGGTATAGCATGTATTCTTGGCACAGGATCAAACTCCTGCTTGTATGATGGTCAGGTGATAAAGGATAATGTAACCAGTTTGGGATATCTTGCAGGTGATGAAGGCAGTGGCAGTCATTTAGGTAAAAGTCTGTTACGTGCCTATTATTACAGAGAAATGCCCGCTTCACTTTCGGCCGCTTTTAAACAAGAGATTGCGTCGGACAAAACCTATGTATTTGATCAAATGTATGGATCAAGTCCGAATGTATACCTGGCTTCGTTGGCGGAGTTCCTGGGGAAACATTTAGATAATTCTTTTGCAAAGGCTCTAGCGACTTCCTGTTTTAGTGAGTTTATTGAGAGACATGTGACAAAATATGAAGGTTACCAAACCCTCCCTATTCACTTCGTTGGATCCATAGCCTATCATTTCCAACCCGTCATTAGTCAGGTTTTACGATCCCATAAACTAAATGAAGGAAACATCATTCACAAACCAATTCAAGCACTTATTAGCTATCATTTAACTCAATACAATAATTAAATCTAAATGGATTCAACAATAAAACGGATTGCAGTTTTCTGCTCAGGCGGGGATGCTCCAGGGATGAATGCGGCAATCCGCGCTGTAGTGCGCACCGCAACATACCATGACCTGCACATCTACGGCATTCGCCAGGGTTATGATGGTATGATTAAAGGGGAAATTGAGCGGTTAGAAACCCAGGATGTAGGAAACATTATTCATAGGGGTGGAACAATTCTAAAAACGGCCCGTTCCGAGGCCTTTCACACTGCTGAAGGTCGTCAACAAGCTTATGAAAGCCTGGTAGCAAATGATATAGATGCTTGTATTGCCATTGGCGGTAATGGCACGTTTACTGGTGGACTAATCTTTTCCAAAGAACATGACATTCCATTTATAGGTATTCCAGGAACCATTGATAATGATCTCTCGGGTACAGATTACACGATTGGTTTTGATACTGCTGTCAATACAGCTATTGAAGCGGTGGACCGCATTCGGGATACGGCCGACAGTCATAATCGTCTTTTTTTTATTGAAGTTATGGGAAGGCATTCCGGATACATAGGCTTGTATACTGGCATTTCAAGCGGGGCAAGCCTGGTACTTATTCCTGAAAAGGAAACTACTATTGAAGAAATAATCGAAAATCTACGAAGTAGCGCAAAACGAAAAAAACTATTCAGCCTCATCATTGTAGCAGAAGGACACCCCCTTGGGGGGGCTCAGAGCATAGCAGATGCTGTAAGTAAAAAATTCGATTTTTATGAAACTAAAGTAGCTATCATTGGTCATTTGCAAAGAGGTGGTTCACCTTCTGCAGCTGATCGGCTACTCGCCTCCCGATTAGGAAATGCTTCAGTCGAAGCACTACTAAAAGGAAAGCGAAATGTCATGGTCGGCGTTGTCAACAATACCATTCATTTTACTCCCTTTGAGGTTGCTATCCGAGGCCAAAAACCGCTTGACACCGATCTTTTAGAGATGGCTAAAATTTTGGGACTATAGGATTTTCTATCCTTAGTTGAGCCAGACCTTTTAGTTGTCAATTTACGGTGAATGGTTTTGCAAATCAACAAAACTTAGGTTTATTTTATGAAAAGCCTTCCTTGTCTGCCGAATCGAATTTGTTCGGATAAGCCAAATAAAGTGCCATAGGAACTACCCCATGAGGTAATCTAATGAGCATTTCAGCAAACCAAATTAAATTATCCGTAAAATCCAATTCGAGAGAAACATTACTGGTCAGCCGGGCAATGGCTGTAATTATTCCCCAAAGGATAAGATACCCCCATAAAATACCAACTTTCCGAGGAAACATGAGTATAGATAGTGAAATTAAGATATCCAATATCCCAGCGACAAGAAGCAGTAACCTTGCCATTCCATCTGACCATCCTATCAGAATGGTTATCATGTCCGAATAGCTACCCGGTACTGGCAGAATATTCAACGCGGATAATCCATGGCTGATGAATACTGCAGCAACTGCCCATCGCGCGCCTTTAATCCATGATGCTGATTGTTGTTTATATATGAGATAGAAAAAAACAGGTGTCCACATTAGTGTTTTTGCTGCGAGACCTGACAACCACAAGAAATCACCAGGCAGTGCCAGAATCACTTCAGCTAGTAATAATATGCCCCCCGCAAGAATCACATAATTTCTCTTGTCTTTATTTAATAGCGCAATACCGGATAAAACGTAGATGAATAAGATACCCCAAGAAACCCATTCTGCCAGGATGGGATACACCTTTGTTACATAATATTGCCAAGGAATGAAGATGCTAACTACAGGACTTACTATTCTTTCGTAAGATAGAAAATCCACAACCGCCGAACTACCCCAAATAGATTGAATGCCTCTTCCCGCAAACAGACAAATGGAACTGAACCACAGCAAATCAAGCGGTCGAAAGAAATACTTTAATGTAATTCCTAAATTCATGCACCCAAAATTACTAACCTTATACCAAAACCAGAAGTACAATATAATTCCTATCCCAATTGGTGAGAATAGAGTAACTATGCAGTCATGAAACGTTGGACTCTACTGTTTTTCATTAGCAATATACTTCTATTTGTTCCCGTATACTTTGCTTATGAACCCATGGCATCCTTTTGGCCCTTCAACGGAATAAGAAATGTGGCACATGAAGGGATCTTAAGCATCCTTTTCCTGAATCATAACTACAATCCGTTCAGATTAGCGGCTGAATGGTCCCTCTTTTTGCTTATCACACCCTAC
>JBBQMA010000237.1:0-5106 GCA_038328415.1 Chitinophagales bacterium
GTAACCGGTTTTGGAATGGAAGGAAATCGTATCGTGACAGTGCATACTAGTGAGGGTCTCATTGAAACGGAAGGGGTTGTTAACGCAATGGATTATCATCACCTGGATCAGCAATTATTGCCTGAAGCTTACCGGGAATATAGTCCTGGATATTGGGATAGACGGGTGATGGCACCTTCGAGCTTACTCTACTATATAGGAGTTGATAAACGACTCAAGGGGTTGCTTCATCATAATCTGTTTTTTGATGAAGATTTTGGTCGTCATGCCATAGAAATATATGACAATCCTGCCTGGCCTTCAAAACCATTATTCTATGTTTGTGCACCTTCCATTACAGATCCATCTGTAGCGCCGGAGGGCAAGGAAAATCTATTTATTTTAATACCGGTTGCACCCGGATTGGAAGACGATCAGGCAACCCGTGATCGCTATTATGACATTGTCATGGAACGATTGGAGCGGCTCACAGGGCAAGCCATCAGGCCCCATGTCAGCTACTGTCGCAGTTATGCCCATCGTGATTTTGTGCAAGATTATAGCGCATTTAAGGGCAATGCCTATGGATTGGCCAACACGCTTTTACAGACTGCTTTTTTAAAGCCTCGAATGAAAAGTAAAAAAGTAAAAAATCTCTGGCATGCCGGCCAATTGACGGTTCCGGGACCTGGCGTGCCTCCTTCGATTATTAGTGGCCAGGTAGCAGCAGGAGAGATTGTTAAAACGTATCTTTCAAAGAAATAGAATCAAGCTGATGAAGAGTTTGTATGACAGCACTTGTAGAGAATGTGTATCCCTGATAACGCAGCGGTACAGCACTTCTTTTTCAATGGGCATACGCGCATTTGGTAAGGAATTGCGGGCACCAATTTATGCGATATATGGATATGTTCGATTTGCGGATGAAATCGTAGATACGTTTCATGACTACCCTAAGGAGGAATTATTCCGACGATTTAGGGCGGATACCCAACATGCCTTGTCCGAGCGCATTAGTTTGAATCCGGTGATTCACGCCTTTCAGGAGGTGGTGCATCAATTTGGGATTGAACAGGAACTAATTAACGCTTTTCTGGATAGCATGGAGATGGATCTCGATCAGGAACGGCATGGACGGGATAGTTTTGATGCCTATATCTATGGGTCTGCGGAAGTCGTTGGCTTGATGTGCCTCCGTGTATTTGTCAACGGGGATCAGGAAGCCTTTGCCCGGCTTCGCGAACCGGCACGAAGCCTTGGAGCGGCCTTCCAGAAGGTCAATTTTTTGAGGGATATGAAGAGTGATTTTGAAGAGCGGGGTAGGATATATTTTCCCGGGGTTGATTTTACGTCTTTCAGGGAGGTGGATAAACGTCGAATTGAAACCGAGGTCGGTGCAGATTTCAAGTCAGCCCTTAGCGGGATTATAGCGTTGCCTGACGATGCGCGTTTTGGGGTATATCTTGCCTATCGGTTTTATCACAAGTTATTTCTCAAAATACAACGCGCCAGTCCGGAGCATATGAAGTCAAACCGGATCAGGGTCTCCAATTTGAGTAAATTTGTGCTTGTTTGTGACACCTGGATTCAATCCCGTTTGCGGGTGATCTAGTGTTAACACGACACTAGGTTTGGGATAAACTAACATTCAACATCAAGCAATATGGAATATATCAGCGCAATACTCATTTCGTTGGCAACGGTAGCCACCATGGAATTTGTAGCCTGGTCCGCACACCGGTATATTATGCACGGATGGCTATGGCGTTGGCACAGGGATCATCATAATCCGGCACTCAAGGAGGGCAGATTTTTTGAAAAGAATGATTTGTTTTTTCTTGTTTTTGCCATTCCGAGTATGGCTGGTTTTATTTTATCGGCCCTGGTTCCATCATTGGGCTGGTTGTTGTGGGTGGCTATCGGGATCTGTATTTACGGTGCGATCTACTTTTTGATCCACGATGTGTATATCCATCAGCGATTTCATTGGTTTCGGCAGTTGGAGAGCAAATATTCCCGAGCGATCTTAAGGGCGCATGGAGCGCATCATGCCCGGCAGACCAAGGGGGACTGTGAGTCTTTCGGGCTGCTGGCGGTCAATCCAAAGTACTTCCGCAAGCGCGTTGGTAGAACGCAGGGTTGATGGGATGACTTAGTATCCTTGGTAAGTATCCTATATCAGTGGGTAAATATTATCCATGGATTTGTGAGAATGGAAAGAATGGAGCATCTGTTAAAAGTGTAGAGAATCAGATTCTTCATATTTGCTTAAAATTATCGTCTTTTAAGTATTTAATATGAATCCATTGGTCTAAGGGTGTACCACTATTTTATTCTGGCAGCGTCGGCCATTCGTATCTGTCATTTCCAGTATATATACTCCTCCCCCTAGAGGAGGCAAAAGAAAAGGCCTGGTTTCTCCAGATGGCACCATCAGCAGGTAGTGGCCCAAGAATCTACCTGAAATGTCCAGCAGGTCGAGGCGGGTGATTGTTTTTTGAGACTCATTATATATATAAATGCATTGGGTAGCCGGATTAGGCCAAACGCGGACGGAAAGGTCCACGGGAACGGGCTTATTCCCTGCACAATCTTGCCAGTCCAGTATGTGAAACATGTTCTTTCCTCCTGGTAAGGCATACACCTTCCCTGAGGCGGTATGTGCCCATAGGGCTTTTGAGCTCCCCGATTGGGTAAGTTGCTGGATGTCCCATGATGCGCCATCCCAGTAGAGTAATTTCCCACCGATGCCGGCGATCCATACATTGTGCATATCCAGTCCGTGTATCGCTGAAAGATTACCAGTAAGGGGGATGCTCATTTGTTCCCACTGATTGTTTTTGCGGCGGAGTACAGTGCCTGCTGAGCCAACCGCCCAGATCTCGTCTTCATTGGCACCCCAAATAGCCATCAGGTTAGCCGAACTACCCGTCCATTCCTGCTGCCATTGGCTACCATTCCAATGGAGGATTGTGCCCAGAGCGCCTGCAACCCAAACCCGGTCCCTGCTAAACCCCCACAGGGCATTCAATGACAAAGTGGTACCAGAAGGATGATTATGCCAAAACTGCCCATTCCACATAAATAGGGCGCCATTCTGCCCTACAGCCCAGGCCTGTTCCTGATCATTGCCCCACACTCCATATAGGTCAAGTTGGGTGTTGGTGGATTTTTTATTCCAAGAATGTCCATCCCACTGAAAGATGGCACCCTGCAGGCCTACCGCCCAGATGTTTTCCGAACCTGTGCCCCAAAGTCCGAAGAGATTGTTGGGGCTCGCCGCATGGTGTTGCCACGTATTACCATCCCAATGACTGATAAAGCCCCGGGGACCGAGTGTCCACAGATGGTCTTGATCACTGCCCCACAGGCCCCGGAAACTGGTCGAGTAGCCTTCCCGGTATAAAGTCCAATCCCTGCCATTGCCGGTCATAAGTCGTCCGCCGGTACCTCCCATCCAGAGACTATCCGGTTCAATGCCACAGAAGGTTTCCATAGTTACTTCGGGTTGCAGCGGGATCATGGACCAGCCACCAGGAATGCGTTCCAGCATGAGTCCGCCTTCAGCCAGGATCCACAAGCGTGTGGTATCAAGCCCCCACACTTTTTTCATGCGGTAGTTGGTGGGGACCGCTTCCCCTTTCCAGGATTGGCCATCCCAATGCAGGATCTTGCCGTTCCAGCCTACCGCCCATGCCTAGTCCTGCGCTGAACACCATACGGAGGTGAGGATCTGTTTTGAACCGCTGTCCATAGGGATCCATTTGCCATCAACCCGATGCAAAATGGTGCCACCATAGCCAACGGCCAGCACATGATCCGGGCCGGTGCCCCATACCCCAAGCAGCGTTTCATTAGTGCCGGATACCTCATCCTGCCACTTCATGCCATCCCAGTAAAGGATGAGTCCTTCCTGTCCCACCACCCAGACATTGTGGTCATCCCAGCCCCAAATACCCCTTAAGAGGATATCCGTACCCGATTCCTGAGGGACCCAAACCTGACATTCTCTTCGAAGAATGAGTCCCTGTTCACCAACCGCCCAGGCGGTGTCCTCGTTCATAGCCCAAACTCCGAACAAATCCTTATGCCCGGCATTTGACGCTTCTACAAGCCAGCGGCCATCCTTACGGTGCAGGATGCTACCCAAAGCGCCTACAGCCCAACCATAGCTATCTGATGAAAAATGCATATCCAGAATATGATTGTGCTCCGGAAAGATCACATGAGTTGTCCAACAAGGATTTATATCCGCAGGTTGGGCATACAGACGGCTCAGGCAAAGTAAAATGAACCAGAATGTCCCGATGGTTAAGTATCTCATAGTGTCTTGTTTGTAAATCTGGTCCACACTATCTGGAGCTAGCAAATTATAGATTGGCGGGATTTGATTTGGGAAGACAAGTTAAGCTGTTCTGGTCAGAACGGGTGGTCGCGGAGGATTGCATTTTTGTATAGTCGCGACAATTCGTGATTTTAAGAGGTGCTTTTCACCTGGGCTGTCCCTGCTTCAGATCAAAGCAAGGAGTACCAGAAACACGAAAAATCCACGTCGTCAAGAAACCGCCAATTATTCGTTAAAAGGGCAAGGGAGCATTTTCAGGTTGCAAGGGACGGCGCTCTATTTCCTTGGACATTCGATTGTCCAGGTGGGTGGAGGCGGCAAGAGCTGGGTGAAAAATTGGTGGTGGTGGTGTACGATGACAAAGCGATGATAATCAAGTACATATAAAGGCGAATCGAGTAGTGAGGCAAAGATTTAAAAGGAAACTTGAATTTTTTTTACTAATAGGTGTATGTGGTATGAAAAGTGCGTGTATCTTTGTCCTCCCAAAGGGGCATGAAGCAGTTTGTGCCGAGGAAAAACAGAGATTCCGAATATTTTTTGATTATTTTTTCAAAAATATTTGGTGGTTTCGAAAAAGTTCTTACCTTTGCAATCGCTTTTGAAAAAAGGGACAAAAACAATGGTTAGCGTCTTACAAAAGCTACAGGAAGTTCATTGACACGGAGGGAGGTAAGCGAGCGTAAAGAGAAGAGAGCGATGCGGATCTGAAGAGCTGGTTATACTACGGTATAACTGAAGAACACTACAATGGAGAGTTTGATCCTGGCTCAGGATGAACG
>JBBQMA010000238.1:0-5082 GCA_038328415.1 Chitinophagales bacterium
GCAGATGTGCAAAAAATTTCTTGAGCTTCATGGCGACAGGCTTTATGCAGATGATAAAGCCATTGTAGGAGGAATAGGCAGTCTGGATGGTATGTCTGTAGTAATCATTGGCCATCAAAAAGGGGTGAGTACCAAAATGAGGCAATACCGAAATTTCGGTATGGCCAACCCCGAAGGGTACCGTAAAGCACTCAGGTTGATGAAACTCGCCGAAAAATTCAACTTTCCTATTATTACACTCATTGATACGCCTGGTGCTTTTCCCGGTATTGAAGCGGAAGAACGCGGGCAGGCAGAAGCTATTGCCCGCAATATGTTTGAAATGGTCAATCTTAAAGTGCCTGTTATTTGTACCATCATTGGAGAGGGTGCATCAGGAGGTGCTATTGGCATCGGATTAGGAGATAAAGTATTTATGCTGGAATACACCTGGTATTCGGTTATTTCACCGGAATCATGCTCATCCATATTATGGCGGAGCTGGGATTATAAGGAACAGGCGGCAGAAGCGTTAAAATTGACTGCCGACCATATGTTTGAACTAGGGCTGGTTGATGGTATCATCAAAGAGCCCATTGGAGGCGCACACACATCACCGGAAGAAATGGCCAAGGTCCTCAAAAGACATCTTAAAAAAGAAATCGCCGCTCTTCAGGAAATGACGCCGGAACAGCGAATAGCCGAGCGAATCAGAAAATTCAGCGCTATGGGTCGTTTTGCGGAAATTGAGGAAATTGAGCCTGTCCAAACCACTTGATCCACAGTAGCTATCTTTCTTCGCTATCTTTGACCGCATGCAACAGTGGAAGAAACAAATCGGTGCCTGGTATTTGAATCGTAAACTTAATCGTTCTGATTCTAAGCTATCGCATCCGACCATTCTAAAACAAGTGCCAAGAAACGCGCTGATCCTATTTGATGCCTCGTTAACAGTGCTTCCTGGAATTTCAACCAAAATAGCAGCCATGCTTCAAGAGCAAGGGTTCAAAGCCGAACGACTTGGATTTTATTCGGATTCTTCCGAACATGAAGATGCCAATTTTTCACATTTTAATGAAAAATCCCTTTCATGGCTAGGTGAACCCAAAGGTGACCTGATTACCAATATCCATCGGCAGGCTTGGGATATAATCATATCATTACATGACGAGACTGACCTCTCCCTCCAATGGTTGGCATCCTCCGTTTATTCAAACTTAAAAATCGGAACTGCATTACGGTTTGGAATTTATGATATTGTCCTGGAAGGTCATTCTCCGGCATTTTCCTCTTTTCCGGACCATCTCCAGAACGTCTTGTTAACACTGAAAAAGCAAACCCATGCATTCGCTTAAAAGCTTCGGTGTAGCGTTAGTTACTCCTTTTTTCAAAGGGGAGGTGGACTACCCGGCGTTGGCTCGAGTTATTGAACATACATTACACGGAGGCGTAGACTTTTTGGTGTCCCTCGGAACAACAGGCGAAACATCAACCCTTTCCTGGGAGGAATCATTGGAAGTACTGGCTTTTACCATTAAAATAGTTGCAGGCAGGAAACCTATTGTTGCAGGTTTGTTTGCTGGAAACGACACTGCTGCTATAGTCCGAAAAATGGATCAATTTGATTTTACGGGCATTGAAGTACTACTTTCTGCCAGTCCGGCTTATAATAAACCGCCTCAGGAAGGTATTTATCAGCATTATGTTGCGCTGGCCAAGGCAAGCCCTCTGCCTATTATTATTTATAATGTGCCGGGGCGCACAGCATCTAATATTAGTGCTGAGACAACACTTCGGATTGCGAGATCATCTGAGAAATTTATTGGTATCAAGGAAGCTAGCTCGAACCTCATGCAAGGGATGCAAATCTTAAAACATCGGCCGGCTCACTTTAAAGTGTGGTCAGGAGATGATCCTAGCTCTCTCCCCCTGCTCGGTGCAGGTGCTGACGGTGTCATTTCTGTCATTGGTAATGCCTTCCCAGGTCCTTTTGGAGATATGATTCATGCGGCAGTCGCCGACGATTTTGCAAGAGCCAGGTATTATAATAACCTGATTTTGGATCTACATCGCTGGATGTACATTGAAGGAAATCCGGCAGGAGTCAAAGCCACATTGGAACTATTGGGCATCTGCTCTCAGGAAGTCAGGTTGCCACTCATGGCATTGAGAGAGGAAAATATAGAGAAATTACGCATTGAAATAAAAAATGCTGGTCTCCATACCGCAGTGGCTTCAAAATCCTGAGACGTTTCCTTTCATGCGGTGCCATAAGGCCGCAAAAACCCGCTTCATATCCCTGCTCTCTGGTTGAATTTGTTTGACTATCCATCCGCCTGGTTTAGGCGTAAGCAGGAATGAAAAGATGAATCGTTCTTCGATTGGCTCTTTTTTGGCGCCCCCCATTATCCCCCCATAACGCAGGTCACTGAATCTGTACCTGCCATCAGGCATAGGATGTATGCTGAAATAGCCGTTACTAAACCAGCGTAAAATCTTTAGGGAAGAATCAATTGGTTCCAGGTACAATGCTTCCGTTGGCTTTTTAATTTTTATAAAATCAACCACTCGGTAATCCTTATCAAATAAGGAGTAGGTTCCTAGGTAAAATGCGGTGTCACTCTCCACAACGCCTTGCCATAATATATTGCTGAAGATTGCAGGAGATGTTGTGTAGCGCACGGGGCTTATTCCGGCTGATACAAAACTTTTTTCAAAAACATGATCAACATAAAGTTTATTCACAGTGCAAAGTATCAGATATGCTGTACTCCAAACCAAACCAAATCGGACCAGCTTTAATCTCAAAGGGTTGTCCCTGGCTAAGCGTGCGGCCACAATCAAACTTCCCAGGAAGGGGAGGGTATATACAGGATCTACTATAGCAATAACATTGAAGGCAACCCGCCAATCCGAAAAAGGATAGAATAGTTGTGTGCCATACGATGTAAATGCGTCGAGCAGAGAATGTGTCAATAATGCCCAAAAAAACAAGCTCAGCCAATCGCGAAAGGTTACAGAAATAGCAATACCTGGTCTTTTGAAATGAGTGATCCAAAGTCTGGAAATCAAAAGATAGAGTATAACTGCGACCGCAACAGATACTAGTCCGAAGACGGCCAGGCTGGCTCCTCGTAATACATATAAGAGACCGGCACTAATGGAAAGCCACAAAAGTACTCCAGCACTAAAGGACAAGTAGGTCATCCACCGTCGTTCGTGAAGGCCACTTTTGTAGTATCGATTCAGTATAAAGGCCAAAAACCATGAACCTACTATCGCAAAAAGGATGGAATGTGAAATACCTCTGTGGAAAGCTAGGGAGTCAATTTCTGTCATCCAGAATTTACTAAGGACATCCAAATCAGGAATAGTCCCTGCAATAGCACCCCACACCATCGCCCTGTTACCGATTTTTTTTCCCAGGACCAGTTCGCCTACAGCAGCCCCCAGCGTGATTTGTGTAAGTGAGTCCATTAAACAATCATCCGTTTAGCAAAAGTGTTGATAACGAACATGAACAATTACTAAATCGACTTTGTTGTCAACAAGCAAAAAGTAGAAATGCTAAGGCTTTGTAGATATAGTTGACGCTTAAAAGGGGGGGAGATTAGACTCATTTAATTGTTTTGTCAGGTAGTGTTTGCTACCTTCTCTTTATTTTTTTATGAAAGACAAAGATAGCATTGCTACTTTTAGCCTAAAGAGTAGTACTTTCGGCCCATAATTACTAACGGTTCTAGAACAAATTGAAAATGAAAGTAGGGATTTATATTGACGCCTATAATATTAGTTTGAATGGCGGTTACGCTATGCGATATGACATTCTTCGGGACTTTTGCCTTCAAAATGACAAAGGCCTCCGATTGAACACCTATATGGTTTTTGATGAGGAAAGGGCTCTGGAGGATTTTGAATATCGAGATCGTCAATTTGGCTATTTTAGTGTGTTGAGGTCCTTTGGCTATAAGGTCATCACAAAACCGGTAAGGCGTTACAAGAATGAAAACGGAGATTGGATCACTAAAGGCAATGTCGATATTGAAATGGCCACAGACATGATCGTTCAGTCTGAAAATCTGGATAAGATTTTTGTCCTTACTGGAGATGGTGATTTTGTTAAAGCTGTGTTGGCTATTCAGAATAGAGGCGCTCGGGTCGAGCTTGTGGCCTTCCGAAACATATCCAGGGATCTGATCAATGAATGCGACAGTTTTACTTCTGGCTTTCTAATACCCAATTTATTGCCTGTGAAGGATCCGGATCAGGATAGTTTTGATTGGGGGAAGGAGAACTTTAAAGTGCGGGGAGTATGTTACAATGTCGACGAAGGTTATGGGTTTTTACGTTACCTGGATCTAGAACATCACCCCAGAGAAATCTTTTTTCACTTCTCACAGTTGCCTAAAGGTCACCATTTGCGGATGGATGATATTTTCGAGTTTGCCATAGTTCCTAATCTGAAGCGTGATGGCCTAATGGCTATCGAGATGGAACTTATTCGCTAACTGGCAGAGAGTGACGCACACCTTTTTTTGAATAGCTACTCTACTCATCCGGATTGCATTAAGGTCCAGCATGCGCATTAGCTGATCATTGGTTGGATTTTGTGGCTTTTATTCAAAAGCACCAACCATTTGCGGTGACGAGCACATCTGCGATTTTCCTTCTTTCGTCCCGTATATTAACTGGTGGATACTTGAGGAAGCGTTTCATGCCCATCAAAAATGTCTTTTGGAGGTCCCCACTCGTAAAGGATACAATAGCATCTGTGGCATACCGTTGCATCCGTTGTGTAGCATCATGTAGAAATACCCGCAACATGGCATCATAAATATCCTGCGATTGGGGCTTCTCATGATCCAGCAGCAGCCTGGTGCGAAGACATAGTGACTCGGCAAGGAAGGTGTCAATCATCATATCTGCAACATTCATCAGGATCTCTTGCTCCTCTTTCATGTTAAGTTGGCCATCCATCTGCATTTTTGCTGCACCTCCAGCTATCATGAGCACAATCTTCTTGAAGTCAGATATAGCTTTTATCTCCGATGCATATTCACCTGTCAACGTTTCAAACCCTGGCATGGTAGCTAGCTCCTTTTG
>JBBQMA010000239.1:0-5075 GCA_038328415.1 Chitinophagales bacterium
CAACTTTCGGGCATGATCCAGGACTACAGTCGAAAACAAACTAGTATCCCCGGCTATGACCAAACTGTCATAAGGTGACAATACACCAGTTATAGATTTAATGGTACAATCTGCAAGTTCCGGGGCAGGAGGCAGACATTCTTTTTTACATCCGGAGAGGAGCAACCCAAATAGCACTATCACCCATATCCTCATTGGACAAAGATAAGACACCTTGCCCAATTCGTGAATACAGGCATTTTCACTGAGTGTATCCACTTAATATTTTGGTAACCATAACTTGACCTTAAAATAAACTAGCCTTAACAGAGAGGTGCACATTGCGATTTTACCTTAGCGCTCAATTTTAACACTTAACTAAAACTATGAAAAACTTCTTACTCGCCTTATTATTTTTAGCTCCATGGTGGCTTAGTGCCCAGGGTATTCTCAGTGGATTGGTGTTGGACGAAGACGGCCTCCCTCTCCCGGGCGCAACTGTCATCGTCAAGGAGATGGATCGGGGTGTATTCACAGATGTACAAGGTCGCTTCATGATCAACAATGTACAAGCCGGCATGGTGACCTTGGAAGCTACCTATCTGGGATATGAAGGCGGCACCCAACAAGTTCAGGTAACCTCTGGAATTAATACAGCCGTTGAATTCCGCTTGGGCACAGGGGTACAATTTGCCGATGAGGTACTCATACTAGGTGACCGTCTGAAAGGTCAGGCCAAAGCCCTTAACCAGCAACGCAGCAATGGCAATATTACCAACATCGTTTCTGCAGATCAAATCGGTCGTTTCCCCGATGCTAACGTAGGGGATGCCATGAAGCGTATCCCCGGTATCACCATGCAAAATGATCAGGGTGAAGCGCGGGATATCATTATCCGGGGTATGGCCCCCCAACTTAATTCCGTCACCCTAAACGGAGAACGGATCCCTTCCGCAGAAGGTGACAACCGCCGGGTTCAAATGGACTTGATCCCAGCGGATATGATACAAACCATCGAAGTAAATAAGGCGGTACTGCCTGATATGGATGCGGATGCCATCGGTGGCTCTGTAAACCTGGTAACCCGCACCGCACCAAATAATTTTAGGTTGTCCGGTACGCTGGGAAGCGGATTAAACTTACTCTCCGGCAAGCCCATCTGGACAGGCGCCTTGGTTTATGGCAACCGATTCTTAGACAACAAACTCGGCCTGGTGGTTTCTGGTTCTTATAATGATCACAATTTTGGATCTGATAATGTAGAGGCGGTTTGGGTGGAAACGGATGCCGGCGTTGTGATCGATGAGCTGGATATCCGCAAGTATCTGGTCAGACGGGTTCGTCGTAGTGTTAGTGCTAATTTAGATTATAAGATTAATACGAACCATACTATTGGTTTATCTACGATGTACAACTGGCGTGATGACTGGGAAAACCGGTTCAGAATGCGGGTAAGCAGGCTGGAAGATGCCTTTGAAGATGGTAATTTTACCGATTTAGGCAATGGTAAATTCACTGCTGAAGGTCGGGTGGAATACCAAACTAAAGGCGGTATCGACAATGATAGGGTAAAGGCCAGAAGACTGGAGGACCAACGTATGTTCAACTACACGTTGAGTGGCAATCACCTCTTTAACAATTTGGTCGCCACCTGGAATGTCACCCTGGCTCAGGCTTCAGAAGAAAGGCCGAATGAGCGATACATGTCCTTTCGCCGAGGTGGGCGTACCGTGGATATCGACATTTCAAATCCTCGTAAACCCTTTACCTACCTAAGCAATCGGTCGGAGAACTTCACGCTGCCTCTGAATGCCATCTCTGAACAATATGGTATCACGGAAGATAAAGATATCAACGGTCGACTGGATTTTCAATACCCCTATTCCGATCAGGGTTTTATAAAATTTGGCGGAAGAGTGCGTATCAAGGACAAGAATCGGGACAATAATTTCTTTGAATACGAGCCTTTGTCTGGTGATTTCAGCACCCTGGGTGAGGTGACAAATAACGACGAAAGTGACTCAGGGTTTTTGCCGGGAAGTGAGTATGCCATCGGCAACTTTGCAGATCCTGCATTTTTGGGTGGTTTAGATTTGACCAATCCGGCACTCTTTGAAGAAAGTGACGAACCCAGTGAATATGAGTCCGGCAATTATGTAGCTAACGAAAAAATATATGCCACCTATGCCATGGCCAACCATAAAATTACGGATAAATTTAACGTGATAGCGGGTATTCGCTATGAGCAAACCGATATTGAATACACCGGCAATGTATTTGATGTGGATGATGAGGTTTCCACCAAGGATACGCGTACAAATAACTACGGCAATATTTTGCCGAGTGTACATCTGAAATACGACTTAGCAACGAATACTATATTGAGAGCGGCCTGGACCAATACCATCGCACGCCCTAACTATTTCGACTTGGTACCTTACGCCGAATTCTCTCCACAGGATCAGGAGTTAGCCCGTGGCAATCCCGATTTGCTGGCGACGACGGCCATGAATTTTGATTTGATGGCTGAGCATTATTATAAGAGCATTGGCTTAATTTCTATCGGTGGTTTTTACAAGAGTCTGGACAATTTCATCTACACCCAGACCATTCAAAACTACAGTGACCCCATGTTTGGATCCGACCTGGAATATACCACGCCATTGAACGGTGGTAAAGCAACCGTTGCGGGTGTAGAGGTGGCATTCCAACGCCAGTTGTGGAAAGGCTTAGGTCTTTACACCAACTATACCTTCACCAACAGTACGACAGAGGGTATCGAAGGTCGTGAAGATGATGACCTGAGTTTGCCCGGAACGGCTGAGCACATGTTCAATGCATCCTTGTCATACGAAACCAAGAAATTGGTAGTGAGGGTTTCCTTGAATTATGCCAGCGGCTACATCGACGAGTTGGGTGGTTCTGCCTTTGAAGACCGCTTTTACGACGAGCAGACTTTTGTAGATGTGAATGCTTCTTATGCGATTACGCCCCGTTTCAGGATTTTTGGTGAAGGCAACAACCTGACCAATCAACCTCTACGTTTTTATCAGGGTATCCGTTCACGCACCATGCAATCGGAGTTTTACAATGCCCGTTTCAATGTGGGTGTAAAGTTTGACTTATACTAATAAGGAGCATAGGAGCCTTCCATTGTAACCTATATTTTTGGGAAGTCCTCTTTTGGGAAGGCTTCCCAATTTTCAATCAAAAAAAATGATGAATTTTAAAAAATATATTTGGCTATTAGGCATTATAGGCGTAGTCAGTGGCCTGGGATGTAAGGAAAAGACCACCCAATCTGCGCAGGAAACGGTACTCGTTCCTAAGGTGATATCGGAGTCTACCCCCAATGACACGGATGATCCGTCGATTTGGTACAATGCGGATGATCCGTCCTCCAGTCTGGTCCTAGGTACGGACAAGGGCGATACAACTGGTGGCATATTTGTATTTGATCTAAAAGGCAAGTTGGTGCCCGGTAAAAGCATTGACACCCTCCTGCGTCCAAATAATATTGATGTCGCCTATGGCTTGATGTTAGGTGGCCAATCCGTGGATATCGCCGTCTTCACGGAAAGGGGACGTAACGCCATCCGGGTCTTAAAATTACCGGAGGTCACCTTTATTGACGGTGGTGGTATTCCTGTTTTTGAAGCGGACAGTTTGCGTGAGCCCATGGGTATCGCCTTATATAAGGACCCTCAAACTGGACACATTTCCGCCATTGTCAGCAGGAAGACCGGTCCGGATGGCACTTATCTGTGGCAGTATCAGTTGGCAGATAGTGCCGGCGTGGTCACCGGAAGGGAAGTGCGCCGATTCGGCGGCTTCAAAGGAGGCAAGGAAATAGAAGCCCTTGCGGTAGATAACGCGCTTGGTTATGTCTATTATTCAGATGAGGGCTCGGGCGTTCGCAAGTATTACGCCCATCCGGATAGCAGCAATGCGGAGCTGGCCTTTTTTGGTGATACCGGATTCAAAGAAGACCATGAGGGGATATCCATATACCCAAAAGAAGATGGCAGCGGCTATATCCTGGTCTCCGACCAGCAGGCCAATCGGTTTCAGGTATTCACCCGGGAAGGCCGTGCAGGCAATCCACATGACCATCAACGGGTAGGCATCATCCCAATGTCCACCAATCAAAGTGATGGCTCGGAAGTAATCGCAAAGTCTTTGGGAAGCCTATGGCCAAATGGGCTTTTCGTAGCCATGTCAGATGACCGCACCTTTCAGTATTATGATTGGAAATTGATGGAGGAATACCTCCAAAAAGAGGTCAGTAAGTAAGTAGTAAGTTTTGATTATTTTACTTGATTTCGAAAGTTGCAAACCGGTTCTGTACTCCAGGCCGGTTTGTTTGTTTAGGGGCATAACCCACGTAAATTGTACATAATTTATGGACCGCTTTGGGTCATGGGATGGCATGAATACTTTTAACAAAAAAGGCACAATGGACATTTCGGTAATTTAACCTCAAAGTCGCTGTTGTCTTTTTTGATTACGGTGCTTTAAAGTATCTTGAGGTAGGATGATTGGGTTGTCTTTTTTCGGCTAGTCGCAGAAAAAGGTGTCGTGGGTGTCTTCTTTTGCTCGCGCAAAAGGTTGTCTGTTGGGCTGGTTGAGAAGCTTTGAAGCCTGCATATTGTCTGAACTGTGATTTTTATGATGAGCTCACGTACCCGAAGGGGCGAATGTCCGGTGGACATTCGGTGAGCGAACTGAGTGCTCCCGCACGAGGCTGGTTAAAAAGTATATTAGGATATAGATGTCCACCGGACATTCACAAAGTCGCTTTTAATTGCTGATACCTCAAACTAAAGAGAAAAAGAGCCCTGAAGGGGCGGCATAAATCAGCGATGGGTGCAGCCCATCGAACCTGCATGGGCGACATAATAATTCCACACACATTTCTTCTGCGCCCAATGCATGAAATGATCCATTTGATATAAATCAAGGCATCCACATCGTCATAGACATTCTCACGCGAGATGTAGCCATCCGCAATCCGCTGATCAATCGCCTGGCTATCCACTTCGGCCAGCACACCTACGGCACCAGTAATGATGGCTGCCAGTGCCTGGGCGCCGGAC